>JAJZNH010000690.1:0-4314 GCA_021811745.1 Acidobacteriota bacterium | reverse complement strand
TCACATAACGCCTTGAACGGGGTTCCTACGAGCGCCAGCCGCTTCTTGCTGACGGATGTTCTGCGAGGGCGATGGAGATTTCAGGGATATGTCGTGTCGGATTGTGATTCGGTTGCAGACATCTGCCGCGGACATCATTTTGTTCCTGACTACGTGGAGGCATCGGCGGTTGCTGTGAATCCGGTTGCGACGTCAATTGCGGACCGACATTGCAGAAGTACTTAGAACAAGCCGTCGGAGAGATGCTGGTGAGTGAGTCTACCCTGGACGACTCGCTGATACGTTCCGTCACGGCGCGAGTGCTGCTTGGAGAATTAGATCCTCCCGGCCAGAGCCCTTACAGCGGCATTTCGGAGGACTTCTTGAGCAACCATGCCCACCCGGAACTTGCTCGCGAAGCCGCCAGGCAGTCTATCGTCCTCTTCAAAAATGACAACCGAACTCTGCCGCTGGATAAGATGAAGCTGAAGAAGGTGGCTGTTATCGGGCCGATGGCTTATGCCTGTCACCTGGGCAATTACAGCGGGTCGCCCTGGTTTCGCATCTCGCCACTCCAGGGGATTCGGAACGTATTCGGGGTGACAGCTCCTGCGACTTATGAGAAGGTTGGGTCAGCATTTGTGCAACTGGGCGAAGGTCCCCAGGGGATCCCATGGCCTCAGTGGTTCGATAAACCCCAACAGGGCTGGTGCTCCGAAGGCGGTGAATGCCTGGAAAATAATGGCCATGGCTCATGGGAATCCTATGAAAAGGTGTACTGCACAGGTGCAACGGAGATTGAAGCACGTATTGCGAGTGATTCTGACGATGGACACATCGAAGTGCATCTCGACAGCCTTGATGGACCGCTTGTGGCGACGATTCCTGTTCCGAATACCGGGGGAATGCAGAAGTGGATTGACGCAAGAGCCCCATTCGAGCGCGTTGAGGGCGAACACGAAATGTATCTGCGATTCGTGACTGAGTCGAAGGCCACGATCAGCCTGGAGTGGTTTCGGCTGAGTCCGAAGGGTCCGGTTCCGGATGGATCGAGTGGACCTACGGAAGTTACTTATGCTCTGGGCTGTTCGGTAGATGCTGCTGAGGATGGGCGGCATTTGCGGAGGCTGTAAAGACGGCCAAGGAAGCTGACGTGGCTCTGGTGTTTGTGGGTGCCAGTCAGTATACGGATGGCGAAGGTCGCGATCGCCGTCATATTCATCTACCAGGCTCGAAGCATGAGCTTGTAAAAGCCGTCTACGCTGCCAATCCGCGCACCATTCTTATCATCTCCTCCAATTGCCCCGTGGCCGTGAATTGGGAGCAAGAGCACCTGCCGGCAATTGTGGGTGGAATCCTACTGGGAGAGCAGCAGGGGAACGCGCTTACTGATGTATTGTTTGGTGATTACAATCCGGGTGGTAAGACGAGCGTTACGTGGTACCGGAGGATCGACGATCTACCAGACTTTCACGATTACAACATCCGGGAGGGACGCACCTATATGTACTTCCTGGGCGATCCACTTTATCCATTTGGTTAAGGTCTGAGTTATACAGAGTTCGACTATAGCAATCTCCGAATCAGCAGTACCATCTTAAGGCCTGGAAAGACAATAGCAATATTGGTTGATGTAACCAATCGAGGAAGCCGTGAGGGAGATGAAGTGGTACAGGTCTACGTTCACGTCAATGGCGGCACCGTTATCAGGCCGATCCAGCAGTTAGTGGCATTCGATCGGATCCATTTAAAACCGAGAGAAACGCGCACGCTAACTTTCGCTTTGGCGCATGACCATCAGGCCCTGAGATACTGGAGCGAAGACAAATATGCATTTGTGGTTGACCCAGGCACGCTGGATGTGATGGTGGGTGCATCATCGAGGGATATCAGGCTTAGAGGAACTGTGCGAGTCGAGGCGATTGGATGAGTGCGGAGAGTGCAAGATGTGCGTGGCGGGGGAGGACAGGTACAGAGACGCCGAGACGCGAGTGTCAATGAGCCATACTTGTTCGACTTTTTAAGTCTCCAACGATCTTTCTCTATCATGCCAGTTTGACCACGCGCTGTTCAGGCTAGCCTAGGCAAGATACCAAGAGACTCCAATACGGTGCCTGCGGTAGGAATCGAAGGCGAGACAGCGGGCCATGCGGTAGGACAGGCTGGGGATGGGAGCAGTTGAGGCTCGTTTTGGTGGTGCCGCATTGTTTTGCCGACATTTGTGCGAGTGCAAAGCGAGGGACATCGTTGAGGCAATATTCACCAGTGATGCCAACGGTGGCACCTGGGAGGGACTAGACTGGATGGCGGATTCCATTCCCGGCAGCGATGCAGACGGCTGGGTCGATCCGGCAGTTTACGGCAAAGGAGGGTGGAGTGATGCCCATGATCTCAAGACGGAACTTTCTGAAGGTTGGTACCGCGGCGGCGATGGCCGTGCCTTACCTGCCGGAGCTTTTGGCTGAGCCTCTGGGCAAACCTTCTGGGATTCAGCTCTATACCGTCGCAGATGCGCTGCGGGTGGACGTGCCCGGGACTATTCAGAAGCTGCGCAAGATCGGCTATCGCGTGGTGGAGTCCTTTCCATACCACGGCTTCAACGCGCAGACGCTTCGTTCGGCGCTGGACGAAGTGGGTCTATCCTGTCCGAGCTGCCATCTTCCGCTGAGCCAGGCCGATCTCGATCCCTTGTTTGAGGAGGCCCATATTCTGGGCGCTCACTATGCGGTAAGCTCTGTTCTGCAACCGCCAGGCAACGCCGGCTCAGGCGGCAGCCACGATTTAAGTACGCTTACTGCAGACGACTTCAAGCGCATGGCAGGCCTGCTGAACCTGGTGGCGGCAAAGACCAAAAGCGCGGACCTGCAATATGCGTACCACAATCACGATTTTGAATTTCGCACTTTGAACAATGGAAAGATCGGCTACGACATTCTGCTGAGCGAGACGGACCCGAGCCTGGTGAAGTTCGAACTGGATTGCGGCTGGATGGCGGTGGCGGGGTATAGCCCGGCGGAATACTTTGAAAGATATCCGAGTCGCTATCGAATGATGCACGTGAAGGACTTTGTAAAAGGCAGCAAAAAGAGCACGTCTTTGCAGGGGCCCCTGCGGCCAGTGGGTACGGAGCTGGGGCGAGGAATGCCAGACTATCGGCCGATCTTTGCAGCAGCGGCGAAGACCTCCATCCAGTACTACTTCGTCGAGCAGGAGCCTCCCTTTCTGGAAATGACTTCGCTGCACGCCGCAGAGGTAGATTACGCGTACCTGGAGACGCTTTGAACCCGCGGAGGAATGAGATGAATCGTCGCGAATTCGGTCGAATCGTGGCCAGCGCCGTTCTCGCCCAGGCTTTAGGCAAAGGCAGTGCGCCTGTCCTTGCGGCCTCGCAGGCGAGCGGGTTTAGATTCTCGGTGATGGCCTGGACGCTCGAAAAGCAGCGCCCCTTCGATCAATGCATTGAGATGATTGCCCGGGCAGGCTACCAGGGCGTAGAGCTGGTAAACGAGTACGCTGACTGGACCACGAGAGATATCCGCAGGATACTCGCGAAGATGAATTCGCTGGGACTGCAGTTCGACGCGATGAGCGGAGGGCCTGTGACTCTTGCCAATCCCCATTCCACGCAAGCGCTGCTGGATCAGCTTGAGAAGCATGTCAAGCTGGCCGAACAGTTCCATTGCCGCCAGATTATTCTGACCTCTGGCTCTCGCGTGCCGGGTCTGTCTCCGGAGGCGGAGCGCAAAGCGATGTTGGACAATCTGAGTCGCGTGGCGGAACTGGCCGGCAGGAGAGACGTGCAGGTGGTGATCGAACCGATCGACCTGCTGGAAGCCCCAATGGCTTATCTCAACTCGGTTACGGACGCATTCGAGATGGTGCGGACCATCGGCAGCCAAAACCTGATGGTGCTTTACGACTTCTACCATGAGCAGCGGGGCGCAGGGAATCTCTTGGAGAAGCTGGAGAAGAATATTGACTGGGTGGGATTGGTGCATGTGGCAGATGTGCCAGGCCGCCATCAGCCGGGCACAGGCGAGATCAATTACGACAATATCTACCGCAAGCTGGAGGAGTTACGGTATGAGAAGTTCGTCGCGATGGAGTTTTATCCGGTCGGAGAACCGGTGCAGGTTCTCAAGGCCGCGCGGCAGGCGGCCGAGGGAGATGAGGCTGCCGTTTCCGCCTCCTGACGGGAAGCTGTAGCGGGGTGGCGCGCGCATGGGCGTTCGAGCGTCTGGTAGAGATTGATTTCTGTCGCTTTGAAGGTGCGACATCCATAGTTCATTTGTGACATCTGACGGATGCGACTCCAAACGCTCAGCAGACTTCCTT
>JAJZNH010000821.1 GCA_021811745.1 Acidobacteriota bacterium | reverse complement strand
ATCAGCGCCGCTGCGGCTTCGCCCAGCCGCAGACTCGCTACCTGGCGGACCTGCCCGCAGCCGTCCAGAAAGGAATAGAAAGGAGCGAGCAGCAGAGACGCCGCGCAGGCGGTTCCGGCGAGCGTCCAGGGAAGTTGCCAGGCGACATGATCCGACGCGTGCCGGTGGAGGAAGAAAGCCCAGCCACCCGGCACCAGGATCAGCAATAGCCCGGCTGCAGCGCGCGAATACCAGCGCACCAGCAGATGAAGAATGGAGGCCAGGCGCGAATGGGCTTCGGGCAACCCGCTTACGCTTCCGTCGGGAGCAAAGTTGAGGTGCACGCTCTCATGCGCGGCGAGCTGCTGAATCACGAAGGAGAAGCCCATTTCGAAAATGGCCTGCAGAGAGACCAGGCTCAGCAGCGTGTAATAGTACCCTTGCTCGACGGGGCTGAGGAAATGCACAATCAGCAAAACCGTGCCGGTGCTGCCAAGAATGGCTACGCAGCGAGCGAGCACCATGTATGCGATGGCCCGGTCCAGGCCAAGCGCATGCTTGAGTGCCTCGAAAGCTCGTTTGCCCATTGGCATTTGCTTACGACGATCGCGCTTTCCACGGGAGTGCCCGTTTCAGTCGAATGAGTCTCGCATGGCCGAGAGGCTCTGCTTGCATCTGCACAAGAGCTTCGTGGCAGAGCGCGAGCAGGCTCCCGAGCACGAGGCCCAGAAAGACGCCTCCGCAAATCATCAGGACACGCGGAGGGAACGATCGCTTATCCGGTGGAACCGCTGCATCTACGACCTGGATCAACGAGCCTTCCCTTGCCTCGTCGAGCTTGGCGACCTCGTATTCCCGGGCCAGGATTTCGAAGATGGTTTCGTAATATTTCACGTCGCGCAGCCGGCGCGCATACTCGAGTCCCGCTTGCGGCACCAGTCCTTTGGGGACGATCAGTTGATTCGGGTCGGTTTCGGATCCGCCCAACTTGGCCAATTCCGCCCGCAGCCCATTCAACGCCTCCTGGGCTTCTACGAGCTGCGCGTTCTTGCCATTTGCGTACGTCTGCATGGCTTGAATTTGCACTTCCTGGGCGGCGACCTGGGCACGCACGCGCGCGGCGGTTTCAATCAGGGCGCGTGCCTGGCTGTCGAGTTGGATCAGGCCCGTCTTCTCCTCGGTGGTCTTGAGAGCATTCTCGGAATCGGCTAATTTGTCTTTTGCCTGTTCCAGTTGCTGCTCGAAGAAAACGCGGCGCTGAGAAGCTTCGGAAATCGCCAAGTGCTCGGAAAGATCGCGAAACCGGTCAACATACTGGTTCGCCATGGTGGCTGCGCGGCGGGGATCGCCATCGGAGACAGAGATATGGATCAAGCCGTCCTTGCCGCTGCCATCCACATCGATATGGCGTTCGAAATCCTTGCGGGCATCGATCATGGTGTGATCGTGGTACTCGTGCATCAGCCCGAACTGGCGCACCATGGCATCTTCGACTGTGCGGCCTTTCAGCATTGCCACGTACATGTCGTTGGCATTCTTCAGGCCCAGGCTGCCCGCCAGCGACCCTCCTCCCATATTTCCCGCCAGGCTGGCGAGGCCGCCCAGGCCGCTGAGTTGAGCGGCAATGGTCGAGCCGAGGGATTGGTTTTGCTGTGGAGGCAGCAGGACTGCGGTCGCGGTAAACCGCACCGGAAGCAGAAACGCCAAAATTACGGCGGCGACTGTGCACCCCGCCGTGACTCTGAGGATAGTGCGCTTGCGCTCGGCGAGCACAATCAGCAACTCGATCGCCGACGCGGATCGAGTCTTGCCATACTCACTCTCAACGACCTCGCCGCGAAGCGTGTTTTCCGGCTCTTTGAGTGAAGTTTCGGTTGCCATGGCTCCTGCGGATAGAAACGGGGAGGAATCTCTGCCAAGCGACCATGGAGGGCCGATTCCCGGTTCTACTGCGCATTCCCTCTCATTGAAGTATAGAGATTGCCGCCGCGCCGAACGCTAACTGTGAGAACAGTTGCGACCATTGAAGGAAGCCGCGTAGCGCCGAAGCAGTAATGTTCTTTTCGGGAACAACAACCGTGTCGCCGGGATTCAAATGCAGGCTGTTGAAACCGTTTCCCCATGGGGAATTCACGGAATTCCGGCTCACCACTTCTCCATCGGCTCGGATAACGAACTCCCGCTTGGTGTCGGCACTGGAATTGGGGCCGCCGGCCAGACGCAGATAGGTTGCCAGGTGCTTGGTTTCAGCATAGAGGAAGGAATTCTGGTCATAAACAGCTCCAATCACATTGATGCTCTCCGGAACCGGAGGTACAAGGAAGGAATCCCCATTTTCCAACTGCAGATCGGGCAGGGCATTCACGCCTGTGCTGTTCGCCTGCAGTTGGAGTACGATGCGCCCGGTGGCACGCATTTGCCGCAGTTGCCCAATCAATTGCTCTTCGGTGCCCTGCGCCGCATTCCCTGTGGCGATCCCCTGCGCCTGGCTGACGGACGATCCCGCAAGCGCAAGTGTATTCCGTTGGATCTGCAGTTGAAGGGTTTCCACATACTCATTGAGCCGGGCCTGCTGCATTGCGCGCGTTGACAGGCGCGTAAACTCCGAGCCGTAGAGATAGGCATTGGGCGTCAACCCGCCGGCACGCTCCACCAGTTCGCGGAGCGTCTCGCCGGGTCTGACCGAATAGACTCCGGAGTGAACAAACTCACCCTCCAGCTTGACGAACTTGGTTTGCTGCGCAAGAGGCACTTGAATGTCCCCCTGCGAAAAAATGGTGATCACGTCGCCCGGCTGCAATTCCAGATCTTGGGACGCATCGTGCTGCAGCACCAGGCGGCCAAGGTCGAAGGCAATCAGGTGAGTCTTGAGCGTGGTGGGATTCTGCCGGTCAATCACTGCGTAATCCCAATCGATTTCGGGACTCAAAAGTTGGACCTGGGTCTTCTGCGGCATGCCTGGACGCTGTGGCTCGGTCCGGGCCTCGGCTAAGGTCGCATTGCTGGCCTGGGGCGGCGCCTGTACAGTCTGTGGCGTCTGCGTTGCCTGCCCTCCTGCCTGCACTCCTGCCTGCAATCCTGCCTGCAGTCCTGCCTGCTGCGCTGCGGCGGTTGCAGCGGAACCCTGCTGCCCTGGATTCATTCCGTTGCCGGACGCCGCGGCCAACGTTCCCGCAGGTGCGCCAGCAAGGTTGAAAGGAACCTCGTGGTCCCCCGGCTGAACCATGGTGGAAAGGTTCATGGCGCGCTCGAACTCCGGGGCTGGCAGGCCGAGCTGGGCGCGCTTCCACCAAAAGTCCCGGGTGATCAGCGCCTCCTGGTTCGGAATCAGATCGCTGAGCCGCATGCCCGGATGCCACATATACCGCCCGGGATTGGCTGTATTCCCGCGCAGGATGACGGTCTTCTCATAGGTAGGCGTGATTGGATTCAGGCGGATCAGATCGCCATCCAAGACCGGCGTTGACATGCCTTGGCTGTTGAATTTCGCCTCCAGGACCTGCCGGTCGCGGTGGTTATCGATCCGCTCAATGTAGATTCGCGTTTCGGCAGCCACCGCGGATGCGCCACCGGCTGCAGCAACCAAATCACCCAGCGTTTCGTTGCCCTTCAATTCGTAAATCGCCGGCACGCGAACGCTTCCCACAACAGCAGCTTCGGGCCCGATGGGAGGAATGAAGATGACGTCGCCGGGCTCGAGATTCGCGTCCTTCGACCGATCCCCATGCAATAGCAGGTCATAAAGGTCGAAGTCCACCACGCTCTTCCCCCCGCGCCGCAACTCGATGTGCCGCAACGAACCCTCCGGTGAGGGACCGCCGCTGGCGAACAAGGCATCGATCAGGGTGCTCAGAGAGCTTACTGTGTACAGGCCGGGGCGTTGTGCCTCGCCGGCGACATACACCTGGATGGTCCGGATCTGGCCCAGGTCGACGCTGAGTTCGAAATTGTGATAGATCCGGTTGAAGGCGGCGCGCAGGTGAGGCTCGAGTTCGGAGAAATGCAACCCGGCGACGTGCTCGGCTCCGATCTGGGGCACGTAGACGTTGCCCGAGCGATCGACGCGCACCGTGGCGGTGAAATTGAACTGCCCCCAGACATGAATGCGAAGCTCGTCACCCGGCCCGATCACATAATCGTCAGGCACGGGTCCCGCGTTCTGGGGCGCGAACGTGGACGGCACAGTGCGAAAAAGCGAGGCGCCGAAGACGGGCAGAATCTCGCCCGTAGTGGAAGCAACAAATTTCTGAAATTCCGTAAGCGGTGCGGGCGGAAGGGGCAGAGGCTGTGACAGCCTGGGCTGCTGCATGAACGGCTCGGTGTCAGAGAAATAGTTGTTCTGCCTGTTCATCGGCATGTTGTATTGCCCCGGAATCCCGACTCCTGGCATCGTCGACTGATCCATCGAAGGCATGGTGCTCTGCTGGCCGAAGATCGAGCAGGCGCCCGGATCCAGTGACAAGCCATTGCCGCAATCCGACGTACTGCCGGAGCTCCCCAGACCCGTCGAGCCACCGCCAATCGGCAGATTCTGCGCCATCAGTGCTGCCGGAACAAGGGAGCTGATAACCAGGCAACACAGCAATCCTGCGAGAACCGGCCAAAATCGGGCGGAGGAAGACAAAGATACACAGGAAAACCCACCGGCTTTGCCCCGGGGGAATGAACTGGTCATATCCAACAGCCTATCATTCAAATCGCTTCACTTGCGGCCGTCACCCGGTCGAATGCGGAATGGCCTCGGCGGCTGCAGTGCTCAGTCCGCACCGGAGCTTTCCGACGGCAGTGGGCAGGCCTTGGCGAACAGCGGCTCACGCGTGGTTTTGCGCACTCTCGGCGGCTCACCAGGCGGAACCGCTCGTGCTGGTTTTGGCGGCAGGGCGGCACGCACCCTTTGGGGAGCGAAACAAGAAAAGACGGTTCCAGCCAGGAGCTTGAGGTCGCTCGAGAACGCTGCGTTTCTCATATACCGGGCATCGATGCGTGCCTTGAGAGGCTTAATTCGTTTGTCGTAAAAAGCCTCCATTTCTTCGGGAGAAACCCGGCTCAGGATCTCCTCTTCGTTGCGGAACAGGAGGGTGGACGCGCCCGTGATACCGGGGCGGCATTGCAGATTGAAATCCACCTCGTACTGTGGCAGTTTAGGCCGTGGTCCAACCAGGCTCAAGTCGCCGCGCAAAACATTATAGAGTTGCGGCAATTCGTCGAGCTTCAATTTCCGCAGCCACCGTCCGATCGGCGTGACGCGAGCATCTCCTTCTTTCGTGAGCCCGGGTCCTGCCGTCTCGCTGTCGCGCATACTTCGAAATTTAAAGATTCGGAACAATCTGCCGTGTCTTCCCACGCGTTGCTGCACAAAGATCGCCGGTCCCCTGGATGTAAGCCGGATACAAAGCCCTATTACAACCATCGGCAATGCAGCGACGATCAGGGCGGGGAGGGCAACTGCAATATCGAAGGCCCGCTTCGCAGATGAAACGCTCCAGTAATTGGGCGCTGGGCTCGCCTTCCTTAATAGGGTGGGTCCGGAGACCACCATGCTTGGGGGGGCGATTTCGACAACCTTCAGCTCCGCGCGAGGCTCCGCAATGGCTGAGCTGCAAGGCGTCTCATGGGACGACATAGCGGATTCGTCCGCAGAATAGGCGAAAGCAGTCTTTCCCCGCAAGTTGCCTCCATGGCGAACATAACCAATCTTGCTGTGGAGCTTCCCAGAGTCCAGTCTTCTGACGATTCGCAACGAGGTGGCTGCGACAGGACGCTTCTGTTCCAGCCAAGCAATCAGGGAAAAGCCAATCAATGATGGCAGAAGTCTTACGGAATGGGGCGATTACCCCGTCCGAGCCAAAAACTGACGCAAGTCTATCACAGAGAAAATTGCCAGATCAATGCCACCGATAGTTGGTGCGGAGCAAACGCTGTCGCCGTCTGACCATCCACCCTCCTGCCGGCAAGCAGAAGCGGTTTCCATACTCGAACCTGACCGTGGTCCACGCGCACGAGCGGAAGACCCCCAAGGACCGGGACAAGATCGATGGGAAGCTGCCGGCCGGCCTGCCGCTTCGGTCGTGCCCGCTAACCGTCTAGAAGTTGGTTGTTTTCAGCGATTTCATTG
>JAJZNH010000288.1 GCA_021811745.1 Acidobacteriota bacterium | reverse complement strand
GACGTGCACCTTGACCCTGAGCGGCTTGTCGAGAGCGATGCGCTTCATGTCGATATGGATCAGCTTGTCCTTGATCGGCTCCCGCTGCCAGTCAACGATCATTGCCTTGGCGCCCTGCTGGCCCGCGATCTCGACATCGAAGATGGTGTTGTGGCCGGTCTCGGAATAGAGAATCCGGGAAATCTGCTTGGGATCTACCTCGACGGCCACCGGGTCAAATCCGGGGCCATAAATCACGGCGGGAATCTGCCCCGCGGCACGCACGCGGCGCGCGGCATTCTTGTTGAACTTGCCCTGTCGGGGCGCGGCTACGACTACTTCTGACATGCGATTTCTCGTTTCCTTGGCTTCGGGCACGGACGATTGAGGTCCGCTCCCTTTGTTAAAAGCAGCTTTCAGCTATCAGATCTCAGCTTTCAGTTGCTTGTTGCGGTTGTGCAATGTCTCGATTCCAACTCATCGCAGGTTCCTTCGCTCAGTTGCGAGCGTCAATCTTCCAGTTGAATTAGCTGAAGGCTGAAAGCGGACAGCCAGCAACTACGAAAACAGCGTGCTCACGCTGGTCTCCATGTGAATGCTCTCGATGGCGGCGCCCAGCAGGCCCGCAATGGAAAGCACCTTGATCTTGGGCAACCTCTGCGCGGCCTCGCGCAGAGGAATAGTGTCGGTTACCACCAACTGCTCCAGGCGCGAGTTGGCGATGCGGTCAACAGCCGGGCCCGAAAGCACGGCATGCGTGGCGCAGGCAAAGACGGAAGACGCGCCCGCGGCATAGAGAGCGTCGACGGTTTTCACCAGCGTGCCGGCGGTGTCGATAATGTCGTCGATGATCAGGCAGGTCTTGCCGCTCACGTCGCCGACCACGTGCATCACCTCGGCCACGTTAATGTCGGTGCGCCGCTTGTCCACAATGGCCAGCGGAGCGCCGATCTTCTGCGCGAAGAAGCGCGCTCGCTCCACGCCGCCGGCGTCAGGCGAGACGACCGTCAGATTGGGCAGGTTCAGCTCGCGGAAGTAGCTCACCAGCACCGGTGAAGCAAAGAGGTGATCGACGGGAATATTGAAGAAGCCCTGAATCTGGGCGGCATGCAGATCGACGAACAGGGCGCGATTGGCACCGGCCGTCGTGAGCAGATCGGCGATGAGCTTGGCGCTGATAGCCACGCGCGGACGGTCCTTGCGATCCTGGCGGGCATAGCCGTAATAAGGCACGACCACCGTGATCCGGGCCGCCGAGGCGCGCTTGAGCGCATCCACCATGATCAGCAACTCGACCAGGTGCTGATCGACCGGGTAGCAGGTGGGCTGGACGACGAAGACATCCACGCCGCGTACGTTTTCGAGCAGTTGGAAGTAGACTTCGCCATCGGCAAAGCGCTGGATCTTGGCCTCGCCTACCGGCACGCCAATGTGTCTGCCGATGGCCTCGGCCAGCTTGGGATTGGCAGTGCCGCTGAAGAGTTTGAAGCGCTTGTCCTCGCTCAGATTGCGCGCACGTTTCCGCTCGGCGGCCGGCTTCGCCTCCTTTGCCCTGGCAATGGCTTGCGCCGCGCCCTGCGCGGATTCTCTTGCGGCTCCGTCGAGGGTGACGCTTTCCTGCTGCTTGTCTTCCAACACTACCGTCACTGATCCCACTTCCATCTCCGATTACCTCCAAGCTGGTTGGCTTTGGCTGTTATCCGGGGCTTCAATCGATCAAAGCTTGGCTGGGCGACCAGGATTCGAACCTGGACTGAGTGCTCCAAAGGCACTTGACCTACCATTAGTCGATCGCCCAGCGATTACGGCAGCCGTCCGCGAGTCTCTCTTGCCGGATGTCTGCCTGTCAACGCCTTTGCGGCAGAAGCATTTCGCGCCAATAGGCGGAGCGAGGCAGCGTACGTGTAAGGGTGGCCCGCACCCTCAAAATTTCAGCCTGCTGCTCCAACCGCGCCTGCGCGGCTTCCGCATCTCCGCGGGCCTGGTACAACCCGTAGAGCGCTGAACCGGACCCCGACAGCGAGGCGTGGAGAGCTGCCTCCGGCGTCCCCGGAGCCGCAAGATGACGCTTGATCTCGGCAAGGGAGGGATGCTGGTGGAAGACGACCTGCTCGAAGTCGTTCTCGATCCAGCTCTTGATCCCGGTGCGGACAAGCGCGGACTCTTGGGGTCCGGCGAGGTCCCCGCCACCATGGCTGAGGACACCGGAGGAGCTCGCTCCCGGCCTGCCCTGCGGAATCGCTCCCGCAAAGGCGCTGGCATAGGCGCGGCTCAACTCATTTAGTTTACGGGCACTGGCCTCTGCGGTCAAACCCTCGGCGGCGCAAAGGGCATCCCAGTCGCGGAAGGCCTGCGGCGTGGAAACGCCCGTCTCCGGCAGGGCAAGGACACACCAGACAGGCTCAACATCGGGCAGCGGGTAGACCTCCTGCCCGCGATCCAGCCCCAGCACCGTGCCTCCGATCAGGAACAGAGGCACGTCGGAGCCGACCTCAGCCGCGATTGCAAGGCGCCGGGCCATCCATCCATCCATCGGAATCTCAAGCTCCCGCTCCAAACCCACCAGCGCGGCCACGGCATTGGCGGAGCCGGCGCCCAGACCGCCCTGCACCGGCAAGCGCTTGTCGATGGCGATCTCCACCTCCGCGCAGATGCCCAGGGCATCGAGCGCCAGCGACACCATCTTCCATGCGGTGTTGCGATGGTCGGTCGGCACGCGGCTGTCATTTGAGGTCAGGCACAGTTCGGTGACCGCCGCTCGCCGAGCCGTGACGGTCACCAAGTCATGGACTTCAAGGGTCTGATAGACGGTCGCCAGCCCATGAAAGCCGTCAGAGCGCGGCGCGCCGATGTGGAGGCCGAGGTTGATCTTCGCGTGAGAGCGGACGGCGGTGGACATTGTGCTTATTGTAGGGCCGGGGCGGCGGCAAGACTGCTGATCCTATCCCGGGCCCTGGACTTGCGCTTGGTCAGGGGCGGGTCCTCGCCTTGCCTGAACGGCGGAGATCCTGCCAGTCTTTCTCCGTCTGGTCGGCGTAGAGAGAACCGAATTTGGCCATCGCTTCAGCAAAGGCGTCGCCGTGACCCAGATAACCGGCTATGACCAGCGGATCGCCGGAGCGGGCGTGGCCGCGGGCCAGCAGTTCGCCGCAGACTTCGGCGTAGGCTGTGAGACTGTCGCCGGCCAGGTCCTCAATATCGATGGCGCCTTTGTGATCGTTGAGCTGGCGCACGAGGAACTGGCGTCCGCCCATCTGCGTCCAGCCGAGAAAGGGATCGGATTGCAGTTGCATGGCTCGCTGCCCCTCGGCAACGCGCTGACCGTTATGGTGAGCGGGGCGAGCATCGGGCAGCCAGGCCGCGTAGGCCGACGCCACTTGTTCCTTGATCTGGAGAAAGAGCGGATCGCCGGGGCCGTTGCCCTCGAAATAGATGCAGTAGTCGCGCAGGCCAACCGACCCGATGCCCACCACTTTGAAGGCCACGTCCACCGGCCGGTAGAACGATAAAAGATGCCGGCGTTCGGGCTGCAGCGTCTCTGTGTAAGCGGTGAGCGCGCCCAGCACGGTGCGAGCCTGGGCGGCAGAGAGGCGTGATAGCAGAGGTTTGGACTCATTGAAGCGGCGTGGCGCATCGGTTCTGGCGGATGCCGGCTCGGTGATCTGATCGAGCGTATGCTGCGGCGTGGCGCGCTCGGCCTTGAGCAGCGCCGCGTGTACCGGCTCAGCCACTCCCAGCCGGTGCACCTGGAAGCGGGCCACTTCCAGCCGGGGCATCTGGGCAAATTCGCGCATCTGCGCTGCGTAGCCCGTGATGCACCGCACCGCAGCGTCTTGCGCCGACGATTCCTTGTGGCCGGCGGCGCGCCCGGCCAGCACCAGCGAAGCCGCCATCCGCTTCAGGTCCCACTCGAAAGGCCCGCGGATGGTTTCGTCGAAGTCGTTGATATCGAACACGAGCCGTCCATCGGGCGCGGCATAAGCGCCCAGGTTGCGCGCATGGGCATCGCCGCAGAGCTGAGTGACGATGCCGGTGGAGGGGAGCATGGCCAGATCCGCAGCCATCGCCGGCACTGCCCCGCGGAAATAAGCAAAGGGCGATTGCGCCATCGATTCGTACTTGAGCGTGACGAGCGGCGGCACGCGGCCGCGCATCGAACGCTCCAGCAGCGCCAGCGGAGAGGTCTGCCGCGCCTTGGGATTGAATGCGCCGTGCTCGTGGCGTCCCACCTGCTTGCGCCGGGCCTGGCCCAGCTTGCGGCGCTCCTCCGGAGTTGACCAGTGCATGCACCGGACCATACACGCTTCGCCCCTGTCGCGCAAGCATACGCATGCGCTTGATTTACACTTTGCTTGCAAGCCTCATCCGATTGAGATTGCAGCCTGAGGCTCACAGCGGGTCCTGTTCGAGGAGGAATGCTTTGACGCGCGCTGCTGCTCTTCTGCTTTCCACGGTTCTTTTACTGCCCCTCACCGTGGTTTCTTGCGGCGCACAGGCACAGCGGAAGCCGCTCACCGTGGAAGCGATCTACAGTCATGGGTCGCTGTTCGGCTACCCTCCTGATCAGGTTCAGTGGTCGCCCGACGGCAAGCATCTCACTTACATCGACAGCGGCGAGATGATGGAACTGGATCCCGCCACCGGCAGAACGCATGTGCTGATCAGCCGCGCCAAGCTGGCCCCGCTCATCCGCGAGGGTGGTACGGAGATGGACCGCGATCACCGGGCGCGCTACAGCATGCCCGGCTACCTGTGGGCCCCGGATTCAGAACACATGCTCTTCGATGCCGATGGCCAGATCTGGATCTACGATTTGCGCAATGGCACGGGATTGCAGGTTGCATATACGGAGGCGGCCGCAGGGGACGATCCCAAGTTTTCACCTGACGGAACATGCATCTCCTTCATTCGCAATCACAGCCTGGTCGTCGAGCAGTTGCGTGTCGCCGGAACGCCTGGCACGGTCGTAGCTCCCTCGCCGGACCGCGCCACCCTGAACGGTGAAGTGGATTGGGTGTATGAAGAGGAGCTGGACACGCGCAGCAACTACTTCTGGTCCCCGGACTCGAAGAATCTGGCTTATCTGCAGACGAAAGAAACCCTCGTCCCCATGTATCCGATCACGGATTGGATCCCCACGCACCCAACTGTTTATCTCCAGCCATATCCGCAGCCGGGCGATTCGAACCCGGCTGTTCGCATCGGCGTGGTAAGCGCGCGAGGCGGCAGAACGGTGTGGGTCAAGCTACCGATTCAGGCAGGTGACGACTACATCCCGCGCTTCGGCTGGGTCAATCGCAATACCTTGTGGATCGAGACGCTGAGCCGCGACCAGAAACATCGCGACATCTACTTTGCCGATGCCGGTACCGGGGAGTTTCGCCCCGTACTGCAATTGAAAGATGACAAATTTTTCGACGACAACTACGACATTACGGTTGAGCCGGGATCGATCATACTGACCGACTGGAAAGACGGCCACAACGATCTTTATCTTTACGGCTATAACCCCGCTCATCCGGAAAGGGCTACGGCCAAGCTGGAACGGCAATTGACCAGGGGCGACTTCGAGGTGGGCGCGGTCTACAAGGTGGACCACTCGAAGCGGGTTATCGATTACGCCTCAAGCGAGGGCAATCCGCTGGAGCAGCAGTTGTGGCAGGTGAGCTTCGACGGCAAGCGCACACAGTTGAGTTCAGGCGCCGGCTATCATGAGGGCAACTTTTCTCCCGTGGGCGGTGAGTTTCTCGACAGCCAGTCAACGCGGATGAGTCCGCCGACGATGCGCTTCTGCCGGTCCGCGCAAGAGTGCAATGTGATTTGGGCAAGCAGAGCATTGGAGCCGTACGGGCTGCAGGCTCCGCAGCAGCTTGAGGTGAAAGCCCGCGACGGAACGACGCTCTACGCCACGCTGTTGCTGCCCGAAGGCGCAACAATGCCAGCCAGCGTGCCGCTGATCGTGAACCCCTACGGCGGTCCCGGCGCACAGTCGGTGCTGAACAAATGGACAGACAGCCTGCTCTTCGACGAGTTGCTGGCGGAGCACGGATTCGCCGTCCTGCACGCGGACAATCGCGGCATGAGCGGCCGCGGGCGCGCCTTCGCGCAGGCGGCCTACCA
>JAJZNH010000489.1:2147-6100 GCA_021811745.1 Acidobacteriota bacterium | reverse complement strand
AAAAGCTGGGCGTGGACGCCGCCATCATCTTCGCCGACCTGCTGCTGCCCCTGGAGCCGATGGGGCTCGACTTCGAGTTTCAGGCGGGCGAGGGGCCGGTGGTGCATCATCCCGTGCGTACGGCTGAGGATGTGCGCGCGTTGCGTACGGATCGCGCCGGCGACCTGGCTTACGTGGCCCTCGCCATTGAGAAAGTGGCTGCGCACTTCCGCGATCGGCTGGGCGTCATCGGCTTTTGTGGCGCGCCCTATACGCTGGCCAGCTACATGATCGAGGGCGGTGGATCAAGAAATTTCATCTACACCAAACAGCTGATGTATCGCGATCCCGCCGCATGGAGCGGGCTTTTGGACAAGCTCGTCGCCGTGCTCACGGAGTATTGCCGTCTACAGGTCCAGGCTGGCGCCGACGTCATCCAGATCTTCGACAGTTGGGTCGGCTCGCTGGGCCGGTCCGACTATCGGGACTTTGCGCTCGATGCCTCGAAGCGCCTGGTGCGCGCGGTACAGCAGATGGGTGTACCGGTCATCTACTTTGGCGTGGAGACGGCGGGCCTGCTGGCCGAGATGGCTTCGACCGGCGCGGACGTCATCGGGCTCGACTGGCATCAGCCGCTCGACGAAGGATGGCGAGCCGTAGGCCACGGCTGCGCCGTGCAGGGCAACCTCGATCCCATCACGCTGTTCGCTCCTGTTGAGGTATTGGAGCTTCGCGTCAAGGAGATCCTTCGCGCCGCCGGAGGACGTCCCGGCCACATCTTCAACCTCGGGCACGGCATCGTTCCCGGCACGCCGGTGGAGAACGTGCAGGCCGTCGTGCGCATGGTCCACGACTTCCGCCTGCAGACTGAAGCGGAGGCTGCGCGTGGCTAAACAGGCCGTCCTGCTGCTGGCCCACGGCACGCCCGAGACCGTCGAGCAGGTCCCCGAGTATCTTCGCAACGTGGTCAGCGGCCGGCCGTTGCCGCAGTCCGTCATCGAAGAGATCCAGCACCGCTACGCCGCCATCGGCCGCAGCCCGCTGACTGAGATTACCTTGCAGCAGGCCCGCCTCGTCGAGAATGAACTGGCTGCTGCCGGTAGCCCGGTTCCGGTCTATGTGGGCATGAGAAACTGGCGCCCGTACATCCCCGAGGTGGTCCGCCGGATGCGCGACGACGGCGTTGAAGAGGCCGCCGTCATCTGCCTGGCGCCGCAGAACTCGCGTACCAGCGTGGGTCTCTATCGCCGCGCCGTGGAGGCCGAATCGGGTGGGTTGCGCATCGGCTTTGTCGAAAGCTGGGCGCAGCATCCGCTCCTTGCGGAGGCTTTTGCCGAGCGGTTGCGTCCTGCGCTCGCGCGTCTGACCGCTGCAACGGAAGCGCCTGTGCCGGTTCTCTTCACTGCCCACAGCGTGCCCTGCCGTACCGTGCAGGCGCAGCCGGGCAACGGCGCGGGACCGCGCCTTTGGCCCGGCCAGGGCGTCGATCCCTATGCCGAGGACGCCAAGCGCACCGCCGCGCTGGTCGCCTCGCGCGTGCCGGAAATTCCGCGCTGGTGGTTTGCCTTCCAAAGCCAGGGCGCAAGTGGCGGGCCGTGGCTCGGACCCACGGTCGAAGAAACGCTAAGCGCCATAGCCGCCGAGGGCGTCAAGGCCCTCGTGCTTCAGCCCATCGGCTTCCTCTGCGATCACGTCGAAATTCTCTATGACGTGGATATCCTCTTTCGCCAATATGCAGGCAAGGTCGGCATCCGCCTTGAGCGGCCCCAATCTGTGAATGATTCCGTCACGCTTGCCAAAGCGGTTGCGGACCTGGCCCGGCGGGAATTGGACCGTTTCTAAAGTGCTCTGGTGAAGACCGGCCGAAGAAGCGTGGAAAGACCCTGCTGCAGGTAAGCGATTCGTATCTTCGCTCCGATCCTTCCAGAGTGGCTATTCCACATGAGTTGCGAATTGCTATCCTGCAAGGTATCCATCGCTTTTTCGAGTTTGTTCACGCAAGGCAGATCCGCTATGATGGCGTCTAGCTTTGGTTCTCTCATTTCTCTGGGGTTTATTCAGCAATCGATATCGATCGGCCCACCCGGAGTGGGAGGGTGGGCATGCGTCCGCTAGAGATTAGTCGCGACGTGCAAGAGAGGGGCTATGTCGTCTGCAAGTTCTTTGCATACTGGAACTGAACAAAACAAAGTGGCGTGTCCGAATTGTGGCTGTGCGGATATTCAGAGGTTACCGCGAGAAGGATTCCTGCAGGAAAGCGTCTATTCTTCATTTGGATACTACCCCTGGCGATGCCCCATGTGCAGAAAACATTTCATGCTGAAGAAGCGGAACCGGCCGAGGCGATCCGCGCGATAACCGAGAAATCTGACTGGGATCATGCCCGCGGCCGCGGACTCTCATTCCAGGGCTATGGTCAGCATGTTCTCTTGCCAGTTCTTTTCAACACGGGATGTTCTCAGGATCGGAAGAGGTTTCTGGCCAGGAAGACAACATTTGCCGGCCGCTCGGCAAGCCGCCGCATGAAGTAAGGGTACCAATCCGGTCCAAACGGAACGTAGACGCGCACATTGTAGCCTTCCCGCACCAGCGCGTTTTGCAGGTCACGGCGCACCCCATAGAGCATCTGAAATTCAAACCGGTCGCGGCCGATTCCCTTCTGTTCCGTGAACGATTTTACCGCCGCGATCATGTTTTCATCGTGCGTGGCCAGCGCATGATACACCGGGCTCTCGAGCAACATTTGAGATAACTTCACGAAGTTGGCGTCAACCTGAGCCTTTTGCGGAAAAGCCACGTCATGCGGCTCGTTGTATGCTCCTTTGCACAGCCGCACCCGGATGCCGTCGGCCAGCAACTGCTCGACGTCCGCTTGCGAGCGGTAGAGATAAGCCTGAATCACCACCCCGATCGAATTCCGCAAGGCGGGCAGTGCATGGACCCTGCGAACAATATCCAAAGTCGTCTGCGTTAACCGCGATTCCTCCATGTCGATGCGGACAAAGCTGTTGCCAGCCTGCGCATGCTGGGTCAGATTCAAAGCGATGCTTTCGGCCAGACTGGGAGCCACCTGCAGTCCCATCTGCGTCAGCTTGACGCTGATATTGGCCTTGAGCTTGCGTGCCGAGATTGCGTCCAGAAGCTTGTGGTAAACATCAGCCGCTTGATGGGCCTCCATCTCGGAAGTCACGCTTTCACCCAGCGAATCCAGAGTCACGGACATGCCTTGCCGGTTGACAGCCTCCGCTACGCGCAGGGCATCTTCCAGCTTCATACCGGCTACGAACCGTGAGCTGAGCCGTGTGCCGAGGCTGGAGTGTTCGCAAAAGCCTCGCAAGGCACCATTACGCGAGAGCGCTATCAAAGTGGAGCGCATTACAGGCATCGGACGCCCCTTTCGCATAGAGCGTTTAACGCAGGCCTACCTGCCAATCGTACAGTTTCGCATAATCCACCGCCTCTGGCATGTGCATTGACCACACGGCTCGTAGCCCTGGGTTTACCAGACAGATTCCCGGCGCCGCTCGGGAGTGGCGGCTCCGCGTCATGATCTATTGCACCTGGTAGATTGTGCTGCCGTGCGGCGGCAACGTCACGGCCACTGCACCGGAAGCCTTCGACCAGCTTCCGCTCCACACGCTTCGTGCCTGCTTCGCACCGCGCACTCCCAATTCGGCCCATGTGAAGCGCAACGCGACTGGCTGGTCGTCCAGATTGAAAAGGGCGATGTATCGCTTTGCCGCGCCTGTTCCCACGGAAGCTTCCCACACCCGCGCCTGGGCGAAGCCGGCCGGCAGGTTCTTGACCTGATGGCTCTCCGTAGCATGCTGGTTGATGGAGATCACCTCGCGATTTGTAATCAGCGAATGCGTAAATTCGTCCAGCCGGGTCAGATTCGCTCCCAGGATGAGCGGTGATCGCGCAAACGACCACAGCGTAAACTCAGTCCGCTGCTCGTCGTGCGTCTACCGCGA
>JAJZNH010000489.1:0-2137 GCA_021811745.1 Acidobacteriota bacterium | reverse complement strand
TTCCGATCTAGCATGTCCTCGTCCGGCCAGTTTCCCGGCTTGGCATAAGTCGACCAATTTGCCAGCCGGTCGAAGGAGCCCCTGATGCCGGAGGGAAACCCGCCGTGCCCCGGCCTGTGCACGGCCGCCCACACGTCCCAGTGGTCGTTGGAAATCCGCCACATCTGGGCGTATTTGCCAACCTCGGCCGCATTTGCCAGTGCCGTCGGTCCCGGCGAAAGGCTCAACACGATGGGACGGCCCGTCTTGCGAATGGCTTCGGCAATCTGCCGAATCTCGGTAGGCCGGTAGGGCCGGTCGCTGATGCAGTCCACCTTGATGAAGTCAATCCCCCAGGATGCATACAACTTCATCATCGAGTCGTAATAGGCCTGACCCGCGGCGTTGTCTTTGATGCCCCAGTTGCCCTGGTTCCACGGACACGGGCTGGTGGTATCGGCGGCCTCCTGCGCGGTGTAATGCGTGCCTTCGATGGGCAGGTTTGCCGCCACCACCTGTCGCGGAATTCCGCGCATAATGTGGATGCCGAACTTCAACCCCAGCGCATGAACCCAGTCGGCCAGCGGCTTGAACCCAGCCCCGTTTGCCGCCGAAGGGAAGCGGTCCGGGGCCGGAATCAGCAGACCATTTGCGTTCCACAGGTACCGCTGTTGTTCCACATTTTTGCTGAAGGGATTTGCCATGTACCATCCCTCGTCGATGACCGCATATTGCCACCCGTACTGTTTAAGTCCGGCGAGCACCGCAGCGTTGGCTTTGAACTGGGCTTCGTTGATGGTCAACCCATAAGCGTCCCAACTGTTCCACCCCATTGGCGGGGTGGGCGCGAGCACCTGTGCGTGGCTCATCGAGGGGGCGGTTAATACAAGGGTTAAGACGGCGGGCCAAAAGAGCTTGCTCCTCAACATGCGTCAACGTATAGCACAATCGGATCGGCGATGTAGAGAAACTGTCGTCTTTTACATTCTCAAAGCAAAATTTTAGATCCTGAGAAACGGAATTTGATGACATGGCGGCATCCTACTGTTATCTTTTCAGGCGACGGGGTTGCCTCGATTGATCTGGCCCCATCGCGAGAACGAGGGCTCCCAGCAAGCGCAGAGGAATTCCTGTTGGCCCGGACCCACCCGCCGTCGAAGTGGGCAATCTTAGCTGAAAAGCGACTGGTTGACGCGCCGCTTTGAGGAGGAATTCGATGAACGCATTGCGAGTGAGAAAGATCGCCCAGTTTTGGGCTACCCTGACGCTCGTTCTGCTCTTTCACGCATTCTTAATCCGGGCACAGAGCGTGACCGGCCCTGAATTACGGATGGTTCCCCATACAATTAACGGAAACCGCACGTTAAATATACTCGGCTTCTCCCGTGTCATTCGGCGCCACGCCGCGGCGTACGTCTTCCAGTCCAGCAAAGCTCTGAACGCCACTCCCAATTTTCAAACTCCGATCCGGTGCCTGGTGCAGAGCGCCAATCGTGCTGACGCCGTTAGCGTAGCGGGTGGGCTCTGCCTACGAGGTCGCTGGAACCGGCCACTCGATCCTCCATCTAAACAGTTCCGATCCCCGGACTCGAAGCCATTGGAATTCAGTCTCGCTATCACGTTAACTGTAAGCGTTGTCTTGAGTTGCCATCGGGTTTCTCCATTTCCCCACTTCCCCTCTTGAAGGAGTGTCATTCATGCTCGCAAACGCCGATTTGGGACAGATCCCGTCTCTTCGTGGCATGCTGCGTCTCTTGCCGGCAGCCGTGCTTGCGCTTTTCGTTGCCTTGCCCTTCGCCGCTCTGGCTCAGATGGACCAGGGCACCATTACCGGTGTCGTCAGGGACAAGACCGGCGCCGCCATCCCCCACGCCGCGGTCACACTCACCAGCATCGACACCGGCTTTGTCCTCAAGACACGTAGTGACTCCAGCGGCATCTATAGCTTCCCGCCGGTCAAGGTCGGCAATTACAAAGTCAGCGCCGTCGCCCCTGGATTCAGCATCACCACGCAGGAAAACATCCATGTCGACGTTCAGTCGCGTCTGAATATCCCACTTGCGCTTGTCCCCGGCCGTGTCACCCAATCGATCACAGTCACCACGGCGCCGCCGGCGCTCCAATCGCAGCAAAGCTCTGTGGGGCAAGTCATCAGCAC
>JAJZNH010000884.1 GCA_021811745.1 Acidobacteriota bacterium | reverse complement strand
GTCATTGCTTCATGGCTTCTGGACCTCACCGCCATCTCACTGCTCGATAGCCCGTATCTCAGGAAGTATGAAGGCAGCGTGTCGGACTCGGGGAAAGGGCGCTGGACGATTACCGCAGCCATCGACGAGTCGGTTCCGGCCCCCGTCCTCAGTGCCGCGCTCTACGAACGCTTCAGCTCGCGCGGAGAAGACGACTTTGCTGAAAAGGTGCTGTCGGCTCTGCGTTTCCAGTTCGGCGGCCATCAGGAGAAGGCCGCTGACAGCAAGGCGGGCGCCTGATGGCCAAGCCCCATTCGGACGCGCTGGTGATCTTCGGTGTGACAGGAGATCTGGCCCACAAGATGATCTTCCCGGCACTCTATGCAATGGTAAAAAAGGGCGCCCTTAAAGTTCCGGTTATCGGTGTCGCCTTTCCAAAGTGGAGCATGTTGCGTTTGCATAAGCGTGTGACGGACAGCATCGAGCGATCGGGCGGAATCGATAATAAACGCGCATTGCAACATCTTCTCTCCCTGCTCAAGTATGTGAGTGGAGACTATAAAGACCCCGGCACGTTCACAGCGATCAAAGAAGTGCTGGGTAAGGCGCGGAGGTCTGCGCACTATCTGGCAATTCCACCCTCGCTTTTTGAGACCGTGATCGAAGGTCTCGGCGCCGCGAAACTGGCTGAGCACGCGCGCGTGATCGTAGAAAAGCCGTTTGGACGCGACCTTGCCTCCGCACGCGAACTGAACAAGGTTGCGCATGCGGTGTTCCCGGAAGACTCAATCTTCCGCATCGATCACTTCCTCGGGAAGGAAGCGATCATGAACATCCTCTATTTCCGCTTTGCCAATTCGTTCCTTGAGCCGATCTGGAACCGCAACTATGTGGCCAGCGTCCAGATCACTCTCTCGGAGAGTTTCGGCGTGGGGAAGCGCGGCGCGTTCTACGAGACCGCCGGCTGCTTGCGGGACGTAATCCAGAATCACCTTTTCCAGGTCGTCGCCCTCCTTGCCATGGAACCACCCGCGGGACGGGACTTTGGCGCAGTGCATAACGAGAAGGCCAAGGTCTTTCAAGCCATTCGCCCTCTCACACCAAACGACGTGGTCCGCGGGCAGTATGCCGGTTACCGAGACGAGCTGGATGTAGCGAAGCGCTCCGACGTTGAGACTTTTTGCGCCTTGCGGCTATTCATCGATTCGTGGCGTTGGGAGGGGGTGCCGTGGTATCTGCGCTCGGGTAAATATCTGCCATCCACTGCGACCGAGATTCTGGTGGAGCTGAAACGGCCTCCGCAGAAGCTGTTCGACGACGCTGTGCAGGCGAATAGCCGGTCAAACTACCTGCGCTTTCGACTCTCTCCTAACTCTGCTATTGCTCTCGCTGCCCGCGTGAAGCTTGCGGGTCAGGATTTCGTCGGAGAACAGCAAGAGCTTTACCTGTCGGAAGAGCGGTCGGGTGACGAAACGCCCTATGAAAGGCTTCTTGGCGACGCCATGACCGGCGACGGTGCGCTCTTCACGCGTGAAGACGCGGTTGAGGCAGCGTGGGTGGTTGTCGATCCGGTCCTCAAGACCCATCACCGCGTTCGCTTTTACAAACGCCGCAGCTGGGGGCCGAAGGAGGCTGATACGATCATCGCTGCAGACGGCGGTTGGCATAACCCCGGTAGCGCAGGCTCATCGGGATAAACAACCGTACGCAGCCGTGTCTTGTCCGACCCGATCCTAGCCGGACACACTAATGCAACACCGCTCTATCCAGGAGAAATGGAATGAAAGCGACCCAGAAACTTCATGAGATCGGCCAGAGCCTCTGGCTCGATAACATCACCCGCGGTCTGCTGGCAAGCGGCACCCTTCAACGCTACATTGAGGAGCTTTCGATCACGGGTCTTACCTCGAATCCCACAATCTTCGATCACGCCATCAAGAACGGTCACGACTATGACAACGCCATCAGCCAGAAACTGAAAGAAGGCAAATCGGGCGAGGCTCTCTTCTTTGAATTGGCGATCGAGGACTTGCGGCAGGCGGCCGATCTCTTCCGCCCGATCCACGACCGGACAGATGGCGTAGACGGCTGGGTATCTTTGGAGGTCTCGCCCCTCCTGGCCCGCGACACGACAGGCACCCTCGCTGCGGCCACGGCTCTCCACGCCCGCGCAGAACGGCCCAATCTCTTCATCAAAATCCCTGGTACAAGCGAGGGCCTCCCAGCCATTGAGGAGGCAATCTTTGCAGGCGTGCCCGTCAACGTAACTCTCCTGTTCTCCGGCGAGCAATATGTGGCGGCTGCCGAGGCATACTTGCGCGGAATCGAGCGCCGCATCGTCGCCGGGCTGAATCCCGATGTCGGCTCCGTGGCTTCTCTGTTCGTTAGCCGCTGGGACGTTGCGGTGGCAGACAAAGCACCGGAGGCTTTGCGCAACAAGCTCGGCATCGCCATCGCCGGAGAGGCCTATGAGCGATACCGCGCTCTGCTCGACTCGCCACGGTGGGTGCGCATCTTGAACGCCGGCGGCCGCTCCCAGCGTCTTCTCTGGGCAAGCACCGGAACCAAGGACCCGAAAGCCTCTGACATCCTGTACGTTCAGGCCCTTGCCAGGCCCTTCACCGTGAATACGATGCCAGAAGTCACGCTGAAAGCCCTCGCCGCTCATGAAGAATTCGGCGAAGCCCTACCTGAGGATACCGACAAGATACTCGCGGAGTTCGCAAAGGCCGGAATTGACACTGACCGCGTGGCCGCTGAACTCCTCGGAGAAGGGGTCGCTTCGTTCGCCAAGTCTTGGAATGACCTGCTGGATTGTATAGCGTCCAAGAGCCAGATACTCAAAGCCGCCTGAGTCGCGAAGGGGGATAGAGGACGAGAGCCACAGTCTCAATCCTTCATCCTTCCATTATGAGGCGGAGAGTTAGATCGGCTGCTCCAGGCAAAGAGCCATCTTACGGGGCAACTCTCAGGAGCCATCCTGTTGATGGGAACTTTCTCGGCAGGGAAAAGCCAGAACTAGTCGTGAGTCTACATAGGACTCGGAGGAAAGAATTGGCAAAGAGAGTTGCAGAGCTGTTTGTGGATGTTCTAGCGGGCGCCGATGTGCGGCGTATTTATGGCGTAGCGGGCGATTCCCTGAATGGCATCACGGATTCAGTGAGGGTACGCAAAGAGATGGAGTGGGTTGGGGTACGGCATGAAGAGACCGCTGCTTTCGCTGCCGGAGCGGAAGCGGCGCTGACGGGCAAGCTTGCGGTATGCGCGGGGAGTTGCGGGCCAGGCAATCTTCATCTCATCAACGGGCTCTACGATTGCCATCGCAGCCGTGTGCCTGTGCTGGCAATTGCGGCGCAAATTCCATCGCAGGAGATTGGCAGCGGATACTTTCAGGAGACGCATCCCGAGCACTTATTCAAGGAGTGCAGCCACTTCTGCGAACTGGTGTCGCAGCCCTCGCAGATGCCACGCATTCTGGAGATTGCGATGCAGACGGCCTTGGCGAAGCGAGGGGTTGCCGTAGTTGTACTTCCCGGGGATGTAGCGCTCTCCGATGCCGTTAGCCAGGACAGGCGCATCGCTTTCACCTACACGCGACCAGGGGTTACTCCTTGCCGGGAAGAGCTCGATCGCCTGGCCGCGGAGCTGAACCGCGCTCAGAAGGTGACGATTCTGGCCGGAGCCGGTTGCGCGGGCGCGCACGATGAGCTCGTCGAACTGGCCGGCAAGCTCCAGTCTCCGATTGTCCACGCGCTGCGGGGAAAAGAATTCATCGAGTACGACAATCCGTACGATGTGGGGATGACCGGCCTGCTCGGGTTCTCATCCGGATACCAGGCCATGATGAACTGCGACAGTCTCCTGATGCTGGGGACGGACTTCCCCTATCAGCAGTTCTATCCGAAGAGCGCGCGCATTTTGCAGGTTGACCTCCGCGGAGAACAGCTGGGACGCAGAAGCCGAGTTGACTTAGGCATACAGGGAGGCGCCGTGGAAACGATGCGCGCGCTTCTACCTGCGATTGAACAAAAGCAAAACCGGAGTCATTTGGAGGAATCGCTCAACCACTATCGCGAGGCGCGCAAGGGCTTGGATGACCTCGCCACCGGAAAGCCGGGCCAACTGCCGATCCATCCACAGTATGTCGCAAAGGTACTGAATGAACTTGCCTCTGAAGATGCCATCTTCACGGTGGATGTGGGAACGCCTGTCATCTGGGCGGCGCGCTACCTTACCATGAACGGTCGCAGGCGGCTGTTGGGTTCATTCAATCATGGATCGATGGCGAACGCCCTGCCGCAAGCCATTGGAGCGCAAATCTCTCATCCCGGCCGCCAGGTAGTTACGCTCTCCGGCGATGGGGGCGTCTCGATGCTCATGGGTGACCTCCTCTCGCTCAGGCAGTTGAATCTTCCGGTGAAGATGGTCGTGTTCAACAATGGGTCGCTGGGCTTTGTAGAGCTGGAGATGAAGGCGACTGGATTTCTGAGCCATGCCACGGACCTGTTGAATCCGGATTTTGCAAAAATCGCGGAAGGCACGGGGATTCTGGGACTGCACGTCGACGATCCCGAAAAGGTTCGATCCGCGCTGGAGCAAGCGTTCGCGCATAACGGTCCCGCGCTGGTGGACATTGCGGTGAACCGGCAGGAACTGGCTATGCCGCCTTCGCTCAAACTGGATCAGATCGTCGATTTCAACCTGTACATGATCAAGGCGATCCTGAACGGGCGCGGAGACGAGATCGTCGACCTTGCCCGCACAAACCTGTTCCGGTAGGCGATGGATGTGTGTCTTCAGGGAGGCCGATGCACCCAGACCGGACCAGTGCGAACTCGCCGATTCTCAGCCGATATTCTTCCGCACAGCCGCCGCTCTCCGCTTCCAGCATGCGATTGCTGCCGTGGCTGATCGCAGTGGCTTTCTTTATGGAGTCGCTGGACACCACGATTCTGAATACCGCGGTGCCGACGATTGCGTCGGCGCTCCATGTGGCGCCCCTCAGCATGAAGTCAGTGCTGGCGAGCTACACTCTGAGCCTCGCGGTTTTCATCCCGATCAGCGGCTGGATGGCGGACAGGTTTGGAACGCGCCGGGTTTTCGCCTCGGCGATCGGAATCTTCACGCTCGGCTCGTTTCTCTGCGGAATATCGAGCAACATGCATCTGCTGGTGGCGTGCCGCCTCCTGCAGGGCTGCGGCGGATCCATGATGGTGCCCGTCGGTCGGCTGACCATTGTGCGCACCTTCGACAAGGCCGACCTGGTGCGCGCCATGAGCTTTGTCTCCATTCCCGCCTTGATTGGTCCCATGCTGGGACCCGTCGCCGGCGGACTGATTGTGGGATACCTTCATTGGAGAGTTATCTTCTTTGTGAATATTCCGATAGGGCTGTTCGGTCTGCTCATGGTCTATCTGCATCTTCCTGACTACCGCGAAGAGCATACGAATTCTCTCGATGTGGGCGGTTTGATCCTTTTTGGGGCCGGTATTGCGCTGCTTTCGTATGTGCTTGAAGTCTTTGGCGAACATACGCTGAGCGGACTGGAAATGTTGGCGGGGCTGGCCATTGCATTTTCTCTTCTGGCTGGCTACGGATGGCACGCGACGAGAGCCAAGTTTCCCATGCTGCGCCTGACCCTGTTTCGTATCCGCACGTTTCGCTCGGCAGTGAACGGCAACTTTCTGACGCGACTTGGCATCGGCGGCATTCCATTTCTCTTTCCGCTCTTGTATCAGATTGGCCTCGGCCTGACTCCGATTCAATCCGGTCTGCTGATGATGCCGCAGGCCATCGCGGCGATGAGCCTGAAAATGACGATGCCCGGGATCCTGGCGAAGGTCGGATACCGGGGCGTGCTGATTTCGAACACGCTGGTCATCGGCCTGCTCATCCTCGTCTTCTCAACCATTGGAAGGAGCACGCCCATTTGGCTGATTGTCGCCGAGGTATTCTGCTACGGATTCTTCACGTCGCTGCAGTACACGAGCATGAACACTCTTGTCTTCGCGGACGTGACGGATGAAGAGGCGAGCAGCGCAAGCTCCATCGCGAGTACGGTGCAGCAACTGTCTATCACATTCGGCATCGCGACAGCATCGCTGCTGACGGTCTTCTTTCTTCCCGC
>JAJZNH010000373.1:1131-6123 GCA_021811745.1 Acidobacteriota bacterium | reverse complement strand
CTCGCTGGGCCGGGGAATATTGCGGCGCGTTGGAGTAAACCAGTGTCCAACCACGGCTGCGCCGATCACGTCGGTAATGAATTTGTATCTGTGCCCGTTCCACACGAACAGAACCGGGCAGGAACTGCCACGCCGGTCCACTTCTTTCATCGCAATCGTCTGCGTATGCGGCAGGTCGATCTCGTCCTGCAGAACGCCGGTGGGCCATAGCATACGCAGCAGGTTGATGCCGTCGGCTTTGCCCAGGCCAACGAGGATCTGCGGAGGCGCCTGCGTCTGATACCCAGATGCGCCCGCGAGTTCCCATTTCTGCCACAGTCCGTTGGCGAATACTTCCACTTTTACGCCCAGCGCGGTCTTGTTATCGGCAAAGCCGTGCAAGTCGAGGCGCACGAAATGATTCTTATTCGCGCCCACATTGCGCAGCAGCACCGGCGGCGCATCGCGCTGTGTCACGATCAGGTCGGCCGCGCCGTCGCCGTTCACGTCGGCGGCAATCAGCCCGCGCGGCGAGCGCAGTTTCAGTTTGTCGAGCCCGAGCGTGTGAGTTACGTCCTCAAAGGTTCCGTCGCCGCGATTGCGGAAGACTCGTACTTGCGGCCCTGCCTTTGTATCCATGATCGCCGCAAGATCGATCCAGCCATCGTTGTCAATGTCGACTGGCGTGAGCCCCCAACCGCGCAGTACCCCGTGCAAAGGCAGCGCCACGCGTTCAAAGCGCCGGCCCATGTTGTTCGGTCCTGCAATGTTGCGCCAAAATGTGAGCCCCGGCGGGCTGGCGTGCGTCACGGCAATGTCCATCCAGCCGTCCTTGTTATAGTCGAGCACCGCGATGCCGGTAGTGGGCGGCAGCGATACGTGCTCATAGAGCGGCTGCGTGGGAAATTTGCCTTCGCGCGGATTGACATAGAGAATCGGCGCGGCCCCATCGCCGGTCACTGCCAGATCGACGGCGCGATCGTTGTTGAAGTCGGTGAGAATCGCTGCCGCGGTGTTGCCGCTTCCGGCCAGTCCGGTTTCCGCGGTCTGCTCGGTAAAGGTTCCGTTGCCGTTATTGCGCCAGAGAACATTGGACTCGCCGCCGGGGGCGAGCGGAGAACCGGTCAGGAACAGGTCCAGATCGCCGTCGTGATCGTAATCGACGAAGGTGATTCCCGAGGGCCGGTTGCGCGGCGCCAGGCCCGATTTCGCGGTAACATCCTCAAACTTTCCGTGGCCCAGGTTGCGGAACAGCAGTACCACCTTGTCCATCGCCACGACCAGGTCGTTCAGGCCGTCGCCGTCGTAGTCTCCCACGGCGCAGGCGACGGCGTGGCCCGCGGCCTTGAGCCCCATGGCCTGCGCATCCAGTTCTTCGTAGCTGCCGCGGCTGCGGCGGTGCAGTACTCGAATCGCCTGTGCGCCCGACTGCATAAGTACCAGGTCCATCTCTCCGGTGCCGGCCGCGTCCATCATGCACGCGCCGCCGATGCTCTTGAAATCGGCAGCGGCGCTTGCCTGCGTCATTGGTTCTTCAACCAGCCGCACGGGAATCATCCGCGTCTCGACTGCTTCCGGCTCTTCAACAGGCGTGACGGTCGAGTAGTGTCCCTGCTCGCCGTAGGCCAGGCCGATCGGCGCGCCAACCTTGGTGCTCGTCAGGCGCTGAAAGATTTTGAAGTGCTGCCGCGCCTGGTCTGTATGGCCCGTCCGCTGCAGCGCGCGCGCCAGTCCGAACTCAGCCGAAGCATGCAGGGGATTGATCGCGAGCGCCTTCTCGAAGACTGCGACCGCCTTGTCGAATTGGTTCATCTCCTCGTAGCACGCGCCCTCGAAGTAAAGCGAGTCGGCATCGCGCGGATCGAGTGCGGATGCGCGCTGAAAGCTGGCCAGCGCCGGCTTCAGCTCATTGGCTGCACGTTGGGTCAGGCCGAGGTTGTACCATGCCTGTGCGTTGTCTGGATCGAGGGCAATAGCCTCGCGCAGCACCTGTTCGGCGGCCTTCAGCTTTTGCAGGGTGTAGAGCGCGATGCCCTCGTTGATGGCAGCCTGCGCAAATTTGTGATCCAGGTTGAACGCTTGGGCAAATGCCGATTCGGCGCGCTCGGTGAACTGCTGGCCCATGAGTGCGACGCCGCGATTGTTCAGCCTGATCGCTTGCGGGTCGTAATTCGGCTCCGCGACGGCGAGCGTGCCCGCAAGAGCAAGTGAAAGAGGCAATACATACCAGCCGAATCGCACGCGGAATTCCCCCAATACTTTGTCTAAAGCGGCGGAGCGCACGCAGCTCCCAAGAAACAGCAGAACCAGCTAGTGTATGCGAACAAACTGCCCGGTTGTATAGCCTACTGTCGGGAGACAGCCACGGATTTTTCGAGCCAGCCTGGAGAACTATGCCAAGGCGCCGGTGCTACCCGTAGGTAGTTGTAGTTCAGCTTCCGCTTCATCCGCAAACCGGAGACTTCCAGTCGCAACCCCAACCCTCGACTTTCGGTTGGTGGCCGCTAAGCCGGCGCTTGACCAGGCGATATAACTCCACCTTGGCATGACTGTCCACCCGCAAATTCGAAGATACCTCTTTTTATCCGTAAATAGTTCATATATAAGTTCGTTTAAACTTAAAACGAATATTTCGTGGTATTATCCTGGCAGGATGTACTTCGCACTACAGGGCTGCTGTCTCGGTTTGCTCGCCTCGGTGTGCGACACACCTCACCGGTGTACGATGAGAGGACTATCTCCTCGACGAACCCGGTTCAGGCGGCCTTGGCACGATGAACAGAGCGAGTCCAATTAAATTTGTTGCTGTTGACCTGGGCGGCACACATGCCGACTGCGCCATTGTGCAAGATGGCGCAGTGCGGGCTAAAGCCTCGGTCCCCATTAGCAATTACCAGCTTCTTGAGCCGCTTCTGCCCGAAATCGCCTTTGCTGTGCGCGGGTTGAATGCAGCAGACGCACAAGGGATTGGCTTCGGATTTCCAGGCCTTGTGAACGCGCGCAATTGCCGGGTTACCGCGACGAACGGGAAATTTGTGGACGCACCGGAACTCGATCTTGCCGCCTGGGCGCAAACGGAATTTCACCTTCCGCTGTGGATCGAGAATGATGCTCGCCTGGCCCTGCTGGGAGAGTGCTATGCCGGGGCTGCCCGGCAGGAAACAGATGTTGTCATGTTTACGCTGGGCACGGGGATCGGGGGCGTGGCGATGGTGGGCGGCAAGCTGCTGCGGGGTAAGCACGGCCAGGCCGGCGTTCTGGGCGGTCACGTTCCTGTGAACTTCAAGGGACGCAAGTGCACCTGCGGTGCCGCCGGATGCGCGGAGGCTGAAGGCTCGAGTTGGGCGCTGCCCCTGGTTTGCGAAAGTTGGCCGGGCTTCAGCGAGAGCGTACTCGCGGCGCGTGAAATCAATTTTGAAAGTCTCTTCGCGGCTGCCAAAGCCGGTGATCGCGTCGCCACCGAAGTTCGCGAACATTGCCTTGCGGTGTGGGGCGCGGCGGCGGTCGCTGCCATTCACGCCTTTGATCCCGAACTTCTTGTATATGGTGGAGGAGTGATGAAGAGCGCCGGCACTATCATTCCCTCCATCCAGGAATATGTTGACCGTTACGCATGGACGCCGTGGGGCAAGGTCCGCGTGCGGCCTGCGCAGCTCGGAAACGATGCCGCCCTGTTGGGCGTTGTTCCTCTATTTGAACAGGAGTTTCCCTTTGTACGATAAGTTTCCTTGTATTCCATCCGGCACCACTGAAGAATGCTTCACGGGCTGGAAAGCGATTGCGGCGTATCTTCGCAGCCATTTTGGCCCGCGCAAGATTCTCGTGGTCGAGTGTTATCCCGGCGTCCACATGGCCGAAGTCAGGCACGCCTTCGAAACTTCTTTTCCCGGGGCGGCTTTTGTGTGTACCGAGCAACTTCTCAAGTCTCCGCAAGAGATCGGGCAGATGCTTGAGCCGCTGCTCGGCAACGATCCTGTCTTTGGCCGCATGAATGCAATTGAGATTGAGGACTTCTTTGCCCCTGACAAGCTCGCTGATGCCCGGCAATGTTGTGCGGACCGGCGCGAGGCGGGAACTATCGTTCTGGGAACGGGAGCGTCTTTGGTCTGCCCGGAGCCCGATTTTTTGGTTTATGCGGATCTCGCCCGCTGGGAGATCCAGATGCGCCAGCGGCGCAACGAAACCGGGAACCTGGGCGCCGACAATAGCCGGGATACGGCTTCATATAAATACAAGCGAGCCTTCTTTGTTGATTGGCGTGCGGCCGACAGGCTGAAGATCAGTCTTTTCTCCCGCATTGACCTGTTGCTCGATACAAACATGCCGGGGCATCCCCAGGCCATTGCTGGCGGTGTCCTGCGCCGGGCCTTGCACGAGGCGGCGAGGCGTCCCTTTCGCGTGGTGCCGTTTTTTGACCCAGGCCCCTGGGGCGGCCATTGGATGGGACGTGTGTGCGGCGTACCGGCCGACGGCGTGCCCAATCACGCCTGGTGCTTCGACTGCGTGCCCGAAGAGAACAGCTTGCTGCTCGGCTTCGGAGATGCACGCGTCGAAATTCCCGCTCTTGACCTGGTTCTCACGCACCCGCGGGAATTGTTGGGCGAACATGTGTATGCGCGCTTCGGAGCCGAATTTCCCATTCGCTTCGATTTTCTCGATACCATGGGCGGCGGCAATCTTTCCCTGCAGGTTCACCCTCTCACCGCCTATATTCGCGAGCATTTCGGCATGGATTACACGCAAGACGAGAGTTACTACCTTCTCGATGCCGGCGAGGACGCCTGCGTTTATCTTGGCATCAAAGAAGGGATCGACCCTGACGACATGATGCGCGATCTGCGTGTTGCTCAGGCTGGAAAACTCGATTTCCCGGCGGAAAAGTACGTCAACCGCTGGCCCGCTCGCAAGCACGATCACTTTCTCATTCCCGCGGGCACAGTGCACTGTTCAGGCAAGAACAGCATGGTGCTCGAGATCAGTGCGACGCCTTACATCTTCACATTCAAGCTGTGG
>JAJZNH010000373.1:0-1121 GCA_021811745.1 Acidobacteriota bacterium | reverse complement strand
CACCTTTCTCATGGCGAGGCCAACATTCAATGGAATCGGACCACAGAGTGGGTTCGCAGCTCGCTTATCAACCGTGTTCAGCAAGTCTGCGCCGGCGACGGTTGGCGCGAAGAGCGGACAGGGCTGCACGAACTGGAGTTTATTGAGACGCGCCGCCACTGGTTCACCGCTGCGGTCCCGCACCATACACATGGAAGTGTGAACGTGCTGAATCTGGTCGAGGGCGAGGAAGCTGCTGTGGAGAGCCCAGATGGCGCCTTTGCTCCGTTCGTCGTGCATTACGCAGAAACATTCATTGTTCCCGCCGCGGTCGGCGATTACACGATTCGTCCGTGCGGAGCTTCCACCGGACGCGAGTGCGGCACCGTTCTGGCCCGCGTTCGCATTTGACAACGTCCCAGCACACCGGCCGTGAGCCAGGGAATGTGCGCCGATTCATGCCACTTTACGGCTCAATGGACTTCCAAAGCGGAGCAAGCCGAGCCGGCTCCGATATCCACTGCATACGCTCCGGGTCAGCCTCGAATTGGCGGTAGATGGGCATGGCGGCATCCAGCTCAAGCTCAGGATAGCTTCGCGGCTTGCGAATCTCGAGAGAAGACGGGCGATAGCGGGGGTTGGCCTGCCACTCAATTTGACCGTCGCGCAGCAAAGGAAACCACGCGAGCCCGCCATGAACGCGTACCCCGTCGTATTCAAATCCATATTGCCGCTCGCAGAATGCACCGAAAACCATTCGCGAGTTTGGACTGGCGTTTATCACACAATGCGCCCAATAGGGCGGAACAACTACCTGGTCGCCGGGACCGGCTTCGATCGCAATACACGGCCCGGGATCGTCTTCTGCCCGCGCCTGCGCATAGATGATCGCCTTTCCTTCCCAGATTTCGAAGAGCTCGGGTGTTGACCAGCCGCTGTGCGGAGCAGGGGCATGAACATGCCCCTGGCTGCGCACCGGCTCCTGTCCCAGAGCCCCCCATGCGTAAGCCACAACACCGAACAGGAGATAACGGCGCCTGAGCTCCTCGGCGTGAGCCGTTTTGCCCACGTCCATGGCGATCCCGTACACGGGATCCGGGCCCTTACATTCCGAATCGAGCAGACTCGGACGAATGTCGTCC
>JAJZNH010000873.1 GCA_021811745.1 Acidobacteriota bacterium | reverse complement strand
GCTTCCAGACACGCTCGATGGGGTTCAGGTCGGGGCTGTAGGGTGGCAGGAAATCCAGAGCGAAGTGGTCTGCTTGCGCCTGCTGCCAGTCGCGGTGCATCCGCGGTTGGTGGTACTTGGCGTTATCGACGATAACCATCACTCTACGCTCGGTGAGGATGCTGCGAAAAACGGCCACTTTGGTGACCACCGGCATTTCACAAGAGATAGCGCCGTTTTCGAAAGGCGTGCTTCTCATGGTTCACATCCTTCACGCGATTGGCCTGGGCCATAGAGGCGGGCGCGCGCCGGGCGGAGGGAATGCGGTCCGGAGCTGCGGCAGCGACGGCGTGCGGCACGGATGGCGTGACCTAAGGATGGACTTCCGCCCCTTTTCAAATGGGTTCGTGCTGATTGTGAGGGCCGTGTGTGGGCAGGTATCATTACGCGTATGGGGACACCTCCAACCATTGAGGTTGCCAGCATCGGTATGGCTGACTCGCTGATCCTGATGGTTCTGGCGCTGGTGGTCTTTGGACCGCGCCGGCTGCCGCAGATCGGCCGCCAGATCGGCAGGCGGATGTACGAGTTCCGGAAGGCCTCGAACGACTTCAAGTTCCAGATGGAAGAGGAAATGCGTAACGCCGAAGAGGCGGACCGCCGCAAGCGGGAAGAAGAGGAACGGCAGCGCCGGCTGGCGCTGGAGCCTCCTTCCCAGGAGGCGCCCGCAGCGGAGTCGTATTCAGATGCGGTGGAGTCGTATACAGATGCTGCTGAATCGGGATATGGGGCGTCGAGTGAGACGGAGGGAGCTTCGACGGAAAGTTCCTACCTCTATGACGGGGAATATGCGGAGGTGCACACGGATGGGGAATACGCCGAAGTGCATGCGGCCGAGGGGGAAGCAGGAGCGTCTGAGGCCAAGGTGGAAGAATCTCATCTGCGCGTTCAGCCTCCTTCAACCGGCGAAACGGTTCCGGCGGAGCGGCCCGGCAGCGCGGTGGTGACGCCGGCGGCGGAGACCGCCGCACAGCCCGCCGGCACGGGAAGCGATGGCGATTCCGCTGGCGCTGGGGCTGGAGAAGCCGTTTCGGCTGGGACGCCGGAAGCTGCGCCCACGCCCGCGCCCCGTCCCAAGAGAACCCGGACAAGAAAGAAGAAGGCTGTAGTGGAAGAATCCAGCGAAGCAACGGAGCCCGCGACACACAATGGTTGACCCCGCAGAAGCAGTCGGCAAGGCGCGAGCGGCGGTAACTCAGCGCGCGGAGCTCCCGGGCATGAGCCTGATGGAGCATCTGGATGAGCTGCGCCGGCGCATCATCCATTCGGCCATGTACCTGGGCGCAGGTTTCTTCATTTGCTGGTTCCTGCGCGACCGTATCGTCGATTTTCTTCAGGCGCCGCTCAATCACATCGGCAAGTCGCTGGTTTTTACCCACCCCATGGATGCGCTCAACCTCCAACTCCAGGCTGCGCTCCTGGCCGGGGCCATTCTCGCTTCGCCGTTCATTCTCTTTCAGGTGTGGCTCTTCATCGCACCGGGGCTCTACCAGAAAGAGAAGCGGTTTGTGATTCCGTTCATGGCCGCGACGGTGGGGCTATTCCTGACCGGCGCGAGCTTCGGCTACTTTTTCGTGTTGCCTGCCGCGATCAAGATTCTGATTGTGGACTTTGGGCGCAACTTCACGCCCATGGTCACGATCGAGGATTACACGGGCTTCTTTCTTTCAGTGATTTTAGGCCTGGGCATTAGTTTTGAGCTGCCCATCCTCATCTTCTTCCTGGCCCTCTTCGGTATCGTGAGCCCGCGATTCCTGTGGAAGAACATCCGCTACGCCATTCTGGCGGTGTTCCTGGTGGCGGCGATCATTACGCCCAGCCCCGATCCATGGACCATGTGCATCTATGCCATTCCCATGCTGGCGCTTTACATGATCGGCATTGGCGTGGCCTGGTGGGTGCATCCTTCGCGGCGGAAGGCCAAGGAGCAAGCAGAATGATCTTCTCTCCATTTTGGAGGAGGGCCGCGGCGGCCTTGCTGCTGGTGGTTCCGCTGGCGGCGCGGGCCCAGGCGCACTTTGACGGCGCCAAAGCCTATGAGTATGCGCGGGAGTTTGTGGCGATCGGCTCCAGGTGGCCTACCGGGCCGGGGCACGTGAAAGCCGAGGAGTTCCTGCGGAGCCACTTTTTGCGCAACCATGACCAGTTTCAAGAGGACACCTTCACAGCCGGTACGCCCATAGGGCCGGTGCCGATGTGCAACTTCATCGTGCGTTTTCCGGGCACGAAGAATGGTGTGATCGTGCTGGCGACGCACTACGAGACGAACTACCCGCTGCGCAACATCCACTTTGTGGGCGCCAACGACGGCGGCTCGACGACGGGACTGCTGCTCGCCATCGCCGACCAGTTGCGCGCGGAGGCGGCGCGGTCGCCCGGCAAAAAGCTGAGCGGCTACTCGGTGTGGCTTGTTTTCTTCGACGGCGAAGAGGCCATTCAGCAATGGTCAAACTCCGACTCGACTTACGGCAGCCGCCACCTCGCCGCCAAGTGGAGCGCGGACGGAACGCTCAAGCGGATTAAGGCATTCATCCTGACCGACATGATCGGCGATAAGGACCTGGATATCCAGCGCGAAACGAACTCCACGGCATGGCTCGTCGATCTGGTGCGGCAGGCGGCGGCGAAGTTCGGTTACCAGCGCTACTTCTTCCAGAAAGAAGAGGCGATCGAAGACGATCATCTGGCGTTCGTGGAGCGCGGCGTGCCTTCCATCGACATCATCGACATGGACTACGGTCCTGATGACAGCTACCATCACACCGCCCAGGACACGATGGACAAAATCAGCGCGCACAGCCTGACTATAGATGGAGACGTGTTCATGGAGACGATCCGGCTGCTGAATCAGAGGTAGCTGCCAGCCTTCAGCTCCGGGCGAGCCATGGAGAAGATAAGCTGACGAGGTAGACCCAGGCGCGAAAAAGCTGACCGCTCAAAGCTGATAGCTGACAGCTACGTACAGAGTCAAAGACGACGGGAAAGAGAGGATGCAAGTGGCGCAAGCGGAGATTGGCATTATCGGCGGCAGTGGGCTTTATTCCATGCCCGGATTTACCGGCGCGCTTGAGGAGCGTGTGGAGACACCCTTTGGCGAGCCCTCGGACGCTTTTGTGCTGGGCGAACTGGAGGGTCGCAAAGTAGCCTTCCTGGCGCGGCATGGACGCGGCCATCGCATTCTGCCTTCGGAGCTGAATTTCCGGGCGAATATCTATGCCTTTAAAAAACTGGGCGTGGAACGGATCATTTCAGTGTCAGCGGTGGGCTCGCTCAAGGAAGAGCACAAACCGACCGATTTCGTGATGCCCGATCAGTTCATTGACCGCACCTTCCATCGCGTTTCGACTTTCTTCGGCGAAGGCATTGTGGGACACGTAGCCTTTGGCGATCCCGTATGCGCCACGGTGGCGAAGGCTGCGTCCGAAGCCTGCGCTGCAGTGGGTGTAGCAGGCAAGCTGGGCGGCACATACGTGTGCATGGAGGGGCCGCAGTTTTCCACCAAGGCGGAGTCGCATCTCTATCGCAGTTGGGGCGCGGACGTGATCGGCATGACCAACCTGCAGGAGGCCAAGCTGGCGCGCGAGGCGGAGATCTGCTATGCCACGGTGGCCATGGTGACCGACTACGACTGCTGGCGCGAAGGGCACGACGCGGTGACCGTCGAGGAGATTGTGCGCGTGCTGCAAATGAATGCGGAGAATGCCGCCAAGGTAGTGAAGGCGGCGGTGGCGGCCATGCCGCGCGAGCGGAACTGCTCCTGCGCTACGGCGGCCAGGTATGCTGTGCTCACGCAGCCGGAGGCAGTCCCCGCGGCGGCGAAGGAGCGGCTGAGGCTGTTGTTTGGGAAGTATATGGGTTGGTGAAGACGAGCGGAGCCGGCGGAGCTAGTTTGGATGGATTTTTCTGATACCGCTGACCCCGCTAAGAAACACGAGAGGATATTGCATGGCGATTACCGTTGTGGGCAGTGTGGCCTACGATTCGATCGAAACGCCGGCTGGGCGGCGGGAGCGTTGCCTGGGCGGCGCGGCAACCTACTTTTCGCTGGCGGCGAGCTTCTTTACCGACGTGCGCGTGATCGCCGTAGTGGGCGAGGATTTTGGCCCGGAGCAGGAGGCGGTCTTCAAGAAGCGCGGCATTGATACGCAGGGCATTGAGCGCGCCGCAGGCAAGAGCTTCTTCTGGGAAGGCTCATATCTGGACAATCTGAACGAGGCCAAGACGCACAATACCGAACTGAATGTTTTTGCTGCGTTTCAGCCGAAGATTCCCGTGACCTACCGGGACTCGGAGTTTCTGTTTCTGGCCAACATCGATCCGGTGTTGCAGCGGCGCGTGCGCGAGGAAATGCCCGGAGTGCGGCTGGTGGCTGGCGACACCATGAATTATTGGATCAAGGATCATCGTCCGGCATTGCTTGAAGTGCTGAAGGGCCTGGATGTGCTGCTCATCAACGACACCGAGGCGCGCATGCTGGCCGGCAACGACAACCTGGTGCAGGCGGCGCGCGCGGTGATGGAGATGGGACCGCGCTCGCTGGTGGTGAAACACGGCGAGTATGGCGCTACGCTCTTCCACAAAACCACTCCGAGAAGTAAAGGAGCGGAGCTCAGGGCTCCGGCGCTGCCGCTGGAACAGGTGGTGGACCCCACCGGCGCGGGCGACAGCTTTGCCGGCGGATTCTTCGGATATCTGGCATCAACGGCGGCGAAGGGCGAGATTACGGCGGCGGCTTACCGGCACGCGATGTTCTACGGCAGCGTCATGGGCTCGTTCGCGGTGGAGCGCTTCGGCACGGAGCGGTTGCAGCAGGTTTCGCGGACGGAGATCGACAGCCGCTTCCAACGTTTTCGCGAGTTGACTCATCTTGACTGAAGGGTCCATACGCCGCGGCGGGGCGATCGAATGGCTGCTGGTGCTGGCCTCCTGCGCTGCGGCGTCGCTGGCGGCGGCGGTTTGGAGCTGGCGGCACGGGGCGATGCTCAACTACGGCGATGCCATCGCCCACATGCACATTGCGCGGAGGGTCTTCGACGCGCGCACTCCGCGGCTCTCGCAACTGGGCTCGGTGTGGCTGCCGCTGCCCCATATTCTGCTGATTCCTTTTGTGCAGGTATATAGCTGGTGGGCCAACGGGATTGCGGGCGCGATCCCCTCGGCCCTGGCTTACCTGGGCGGCTGCATAGGGCTTTACCGGCTGGCGCGGCGCTGGTTGGATCCGGCAGCTTCGGCGCTGGCGCTGGCCTTCTTTGCGCTCAATCCCAATTTGCTTTACTTGCAAACCACGGCGATGACCGAGCCGTTATTTCTTTGTGAAACCGTCTGGCTGGTCGACCTGCTGGTGGAGTGGCGGACGAGCCTGGACGAAAATCCTCGCCGTGGCCAGCGGCTGCTGTGGTGGATCGTCCTGGTGGGCGTGGCCGAGGTCTTTACGCGCTATGACGGCTGGGTGATGGCCTTTCTGGCCTGGGTGGCGATCGCGGTGACGCTGGGCCGCCGCGGCGGATTGCGCTCGCGCGGCTTCTGGCTGGCGAGCGTCGTTCTGGCGGCGGCGCCGGCCGCATGGTTCATCTACAATGCCGTCAGTTTCGGCGACTGGCTGGATTTCGCGCGCGGGCCTTACTCGGCCAAAGTGATCGAGATGGAAACGGCGGCGCACGGCGCCGGTCCGCCGCATCCGGGCTGGCACAATCCCTGGGTTGGCGAGCTGTTTTTCCTCAAGGTCTCGGAGATGGATGCAGCCGCGGTGGCCTGGGGCAATGTGGTTCTGGCGTTGAGTGCGCTGGGGACGGCCTGGGCGTGGCTCAGGGCACGGCGGCGCGCATTCACGTGGGCGCTGTTGCTGTGGCTGCCCGCGCCCTTTTACGCCTATGCGGTGGCGTATGCGTCGGTGCCCATCTTTCTTCCGCCGTGGTGGCCGCACTCCTGGTACAACACACGCTACGGCATGGAGCTGCTGCCCGCGCTGGCGCTGGGCCTGGGCTTTGCGGCGCAGTTCGCGCTGCTGGCCGTGCGCGAGTTCAAGCCAGCCTGGGTGAAGTATGCGGCGGGGATGCTATTTGCGCTGGTGGTGGTGAATGCGTGGCAA
>JAJZNH010000379.1 GCA_021811745.1 Acidobacteriota bacterium | reverse complement strand
CCGATCTGCCTTTCCGCAACGGCCCAGGACCCGGCGCAAGCATTGGTCCACATTCGCCCGGGCAGCCCTGGCTCAATTCCGGCCGTGTCAATGGCGAAAGCATGCGGTACCCGCTCCCCGTGTTCCGCCTTCGCGACCCGCGGCCAGCCGCAAGCCGGACTGCCTCAAAGGAGTATCGGCCAAAGCTGTCGGAAGGTGAGACGTGCATGGTGGTGCAAGGAGAGCTTGATTAGGCCTAAGTGAATTGCCGGAGCTGCGGAGGAACGCTGTCCGGCACGGAAGCAGAAGCTCGCCGCCATCTCCGCGAGCCCCTGCCAATGGCTTAATTACTTGAGACCGGAGACGTCATCCTCGTGCTCGATGGCCGATTCTATGTGTTCCCAGAGATCCTCGGGCGGTTCCACGCTGGGAAACAACTGGCGGGCAGCCTCGGCGATAGTTTCCAGGTCAGCCAGCAAGGCACGGCAAAGCTCGCAGCTCAGCACATGCGGATGGATCGCGACGTTCTCGCCGGCGCCGATCAGGTCGGGTAACTGGGCCTGGAAATCGGCGCAGCTCAGGCTTTTGGGATCTTCGGTCATGGCCGCGTCTCCTCCGAGGCTTGCGCGCGGAGCGCATCGCGCAATTTCAGCCGCGCTTTGTGCAACTGCGACTTGCTGTTTCCGATGGAACAATCGAGCATGGAAGCTATCTCATTATGCTCATAACCTTCCACGTCGTGGAGAATGAAGATGAGCCGGTATCCCGTGGGCAGGTCATTGACAGCGCGCTCCAGCGCCAGCCGGTCAATAGCACCGGTAAGGGTGAGATCAGGAGCGCCGAAGCTGCGTCCGGGCCCCTCATCGGGCGTGGGATCCATGGCTTCATCCAGCGAAATCAGGGAGAGTCCCTTCTTGCGCAGCTGCATCAGCACAACATTGACCGCCAGCCGGTGCAGCCATGTGGAAAAAGCCGAGTCGCCACGGAAGGTGGCGATCTTGCGGTGCAATTGAAGGAAGGCCTCCTGGGTCAGGTCTTCGGCTTCCGCAACATTCCCCACCATGCGAAGACAAAGAGAGTAGATGCGTCTTTTGTGGAGGGAGTAAAGTTGTGCGAAGGCGTGGTGATCGCCTGCCTGAGCACGGGCAAGAATATCGCCGTCAGCGGAATTGGAAGATCCCACCGGCGCGGGAGGCGTGACCGGCGCGGTTGGGGCTGGGGAAATCATCTCTTCTTCGCCACCTGCTGGAGTCGAGTCCGGTAGTTGGGTGGGGAACCGGGAATTAGGCATGCGCGTCCTTCACTCTAGCATTTAAAACTGGGTGCTGCACCAGGCTTCCAACCTCGTTAGTATAAGGGTAAGCGGTCAAATTGTCGGAGATTCGGCGGAAAAGAACCGAAGCCAGCGAGTTGTGGGCTTCCGACTCAATGCGGTCTTCGTCAGACAAATGGGGTGTAATCCCCGTATTTTCTTGGGAGAACGGTATTGCGGTTTAAGCCCGGAGGGACGCGCGGCGGACGCCGGAACCTCCAACAGCAGATCTTCGTTGCTGAGGTGATTCGGAACGGGATCTTGCTAGCGTGTGCCCTTATCATCGCGGATGTTTGCTGGGGCCAAAATCCGGGAATGAATTCCGCCGCCATCTTAAGCGCTCCCGCGATGACCAGCGCGGCAAAAATGCAGAAGACGCCCCTGCCCCCAGCGCTACCCGAGACTCCTCTCTATCAATGGCAGGGCTTGCCGGTGCTTAGCATCTCCTTTGAAGGAGTATCAGCCAGCCTGTTTGAGCCGCTTCGAGCCCCCCTGGCGCAGGCAGTCGGCAAACCTTTGACGGCGGCAAACGTCAGAAGGAGTTTGCGCCAGCTCTTTGCCACCGGCCTTTACGAAACTCTGGCAGTGGAGGGCACGCGCGAACCCGGTGGTGTGCGCCTGATCTTTCGCGGTGAGCCGCGCATGTTCATCGGCACAGTGGACGTCGATGGCGCGAAAGGCTCTACCATGAATTCCCAACTGAAGACGGCAAGCCAGCTTGCGGCGGGGACGCGCTTCACGCAGGCGAAGGTGGACCGCGCCCTCCAGCAGATGCGCGCCACGCTGGCCGAAAACGGCTACTTTGAGCCGAAGATCGACTACAAGCTGTCACCGCATCGCGATGAGCAGCTTATGAATATTGCGTTTCAAATCACCTCCGGACCGCGCGCCCGCGTCGGCAAGGTGGATGTCACGGGAGAGTCGGGCTTGAGCGTGAAGGAATTTCAGCATCATGCCCATTTGAAGACCGGGGCCCAGGTCGACCACGATACGGTAAACCGCGCACTGAGCGGCGTTCTCAAGCATTATCAGAAGCAGAAGCGGCTCGAAGCCGATGTCAAGCTGGCATCCCATCAGTACGCCACCAGCAACAGGCGGATCCAATACAACTTCTCCGCCAACCGCGGACCTACCGTCACCATCGAGGTGGAAGGCGCCAGCATCGGGAAGGACGAACTCAAGCGGCTGATCCCTGTCTATGAGGAAGGAACTGTCGATGAGGACCTTCTGAATGAAGGCAATCGTCATCTTCGCGATTTTTACCAGCGCGAAGGTTACTTCGACGTGAAGGTGGACCACAGGCGGCTATCCCCTGACCCCAACCATGTGATCATCATTTTTGTGGTGCGGCTGGGGCCACGGCGCCGCGTGGAAAAGGTTTCGGTTACGGGAAACCGTTACTTTGACTCGGCCACCCTCAAAGAGCTGTTGAACGTTCACCCTGCCAGTACCCTCAACCGCCACGGCGACTACAGCCAGGCCCTTGTTGCCGCGGACGTCAATGCGCTGCAGGCCGTCTACCAGAACAACGGCTTCGCAGACGTGAAGGTCACGCCCGAGATCAGTGCTCCTGAACGTGGGGAGCCATCTGGAAAATTCGGTAAGACAGCCCCGCTCGATGTGGTCTACCGGATCGACGAAGGCCAGCAAACGCGTGTCGGTACGGTGACCATTCAAGGAAACGATCACATACCGGCAAACCAGCTTACGCCGCTGCTGAACACCATCGCAGGCCAGTTGCTCTCACCCCAGAATCTGGCCGGAGACCGTGACACGCTGCTCACTGACTATTTGAGCCACGGATTCGACCAGGTACGCGTGGACGTTCACCAGCAGACGCAATCTGGCGATCCGCATAAAGTCGACGTGACATTCAACGTCATCGAGGGACCGCAGATCTTTGTGCGCAAAGTGCTCCTCACCGGCTTGCACTACACGCGCCCGCAAACCGTGAAACGCCTGATTACGCTGCATCCGGGAGACCCGCTCGATGCCACGGCTCTGACACAAACCCAGCGTAATCTCTATGATCTTGCGCTCTTCAACGAAGTCAATGCGGCCATCCAGAATCCCAATGGCGGCGACACGCACAAGACCATCCTGCTACAGGCAAGCGAAGCGCGCCGCTGGGCCCTCACTTACGGTCTGGGCTTCGAGACGCAGACCGGCCAACCCCAGAACAACTGCGCCGGCGCCTTCGCCGGGGGCGTAGCCTGCAATCCCAACGGCAAAACCGGCGTCAGCCCGCGCGTGCTCGCCGACATTACTCGCAACAACCTCTTCGGCCGCGAAATGTCGGCATCTCTGCAGAGCCAGTACGGACTGCTGGAACAGAGTATCAACTTCATCTATCAGATTCCGCACATCGAGGGAAACCAGAATTTCGGCTTTACCTTCACCGGAGGTTACGCCAACAGCCAGGATGTAACGACATATGTGGCCTCGCGACTGCAAGCCAGCACGCGCCTTACCGAAAGCTTTCTGAATCCGGGCTCTGTTCTCTCCAAAGGCAACACATTCATCTATGAATACGACTTTCGCAGAGTCAAAGTAGCGGCCAGCAGCTTGCAGGTCTTTCCGCAGGAGATTCCAGAACTGGCAGCCGCGGTGCGCGTTGCCGGCCCATCCATTACCTGGATTCGCGATACCCGCGACTCCGCTCTCGATTCCCGCCGCGGCACCTACACCACCTTCCAGGATTTCCTCTCCGATGCAAAGATGGGCGCCGAGGCGGAGTTCAACCGCATCGACGCATCGAACGCAAGCTACTACCCGTTTGACAAGGGGCGCTTTGTGCTGGCGCGCAACACGCGGTACGGCCAGGTGCGCACTTTCGGTACCGGGTCGGAAGGGCTGATCCCGCTGCCTGAACGGCTCTACGCCGGCGGCGCCATTTCTCTCCGTGGTTTCTCCATCAACGCGGCCGGCCCGCGTGACCCCGAGACCGGTTTCCCGATCGGCGGCGCCGGAGTCTTCGTCAACAGTACCGAATTGCGCTTGCCCCCGACGCCGCTGCCCGGGCTGGGCGATGACCTCAGCTTTGTGCTCTTTCACGATATGGGCAATGTCTTTGACACCCCGGGGGATATCTGGCCCAGCGCTCTGCGCATTCATCAGCCGCATCGCGATACCTGCAAGGTGCTTGCGAATCCGGATGACCCGAGCAGCTACATTCCCACCGGACCTACGAACTCGATCGGCCAGCAGGGGCAATGCAGCTTCAACTACTTCTCGCACGCGCCAGGGATTGGGGTGCGCTATCATACGCCCGTCGGGCCTATCCGGCTGGACTTCAGCTATAACCTGAATCCGCCCATTTACCCGGTAAATATCAACTACTCGCTCTCAGCGCCCCTCACGCCTTATTCGCAGCCGTATGTGGGAGAGGCGCAGCACTTCAACTTTTTCTTCAGCTTCGGGCAGACATTCTGATGAGCTTCCGCCCTCCAATCCGCCTCAAGGCCGAAGTGAGATATCCCTGCCTGTTGGGGCTGGCAATGGGTCTGCTCGTCTGCGGATCGGCGCCGGGAGTTTCCCAGGTTCCACCTTCCGCGTCTCCGGCGGTCCTTGACCGCGCGGAAGCGGTGGTCAATAACCATGTCATCCTCGCCAGTGATCTCGACCGCGAGATGCAGCTCTCAGCTCTCGAGCCCATTCGCGGCGTACGCGGTGTCGTGACCCGCCAGCGCGCTCTTCAACTGCTCATCAGCCGCACGCTCATTCAGCAGCAGATTCGCCGGGAAGAAGCGCGGGCAGCCCAACCCTCACCGGCCGAGGTGCAAGCCCGCATCGCCGAGATCCGCAAGCAGCTCCCCGACTGTGCCCGCCGGGATTGCGCCTCAGATTCCGGTTGGCAGGCATTTCTGGCGTCGCGGGACCTGAGGCCGCGAGACGTGGAAACTTACCTGCGTAGTCGGGTTGAGAGTTTGCACTTCATCGAGCTGCGCTTTCGTGAGGGCGTTCAGATCCCCCGGCAGGAGATTGACGCCTATTATCGCAACACTCTTCTCCCTCAGTATCCACCCGGCGAAAAAGCTCCGCCTCTTGAAACTGTCTCTTCGCGGATTCAGGAGATTCTCCTCCAGCAGCGCGTCAACACACTCTTTTCGAATTGGCTCCAAAACCTGCGGCAACAGGGCGACATCGAGGTGCTCGACCCCTCGCTGGAGACTCCGGCAGCCGATGGCAGTTCCCAAAATGCCTCGCCGCAACGCCAGGGAAAGGGGGGCGCATGAGCGAATCCGGATCCAACCCGGCTCCCGCGGCTGGCCCGCATCGACGCAGCCGCCTGCGGCGCTTCTTTTTGCGGCATCTTCCTCTGAGTCTGGCCGGCGGGGCGCTTCTGCTCGCGATGGCGTTGACCGCCTTCTTTTTCTGGGCCAACTCGGCACAGTGCGAGCGGCTCGTCCGCCGATGGCTGATCGCCAAAGTGGAGACGATGACCGGCGGGCGCGTTGAGATTGCTTCGTTCCAGTGGCATCTGCTCCATCTGGAGGCTGATGCGCGCGGGGTGACGATTCATGGTCTTGAAGCTCCCGGCGAAGCGCCGTATGCGAGTATCGGAAACCTGCGCGTGCGGCTGAGCGTGCTGGGCTTCCTGAGTCCCAGGATTCTGTTAAGCGATCTTGATGTCTCCCAACCCAGCCTGCACCTGATCGTTTACATGGACGGTTCCACCAATCAGCCGCGGCCGCGCAGGCCCGCAAAACCGGGCAAGCCCGTGCTTGATACTCTCTTCGATCTGCGTGCCGGCCGCATCTCGGTCGAACAGGGAGTTCTGGACTACGAGAGCCGCGCCTCATCCTTCGACTTTCAGAATCGCAATGCGCCTCTCGATTTCAGCGCCCACGAC
>JAJZNH010000707.1 GCA_021811745.1 Acidobacteriota bacterium | reverse complement strand
GGTTTCTCACCTGCGGGAGCGGGCCATCCGGGGGCTGCGCATGAAATTTTGGGACCTGGTTGGATTGTGCCGTTCCCTGAGATATTGCGGTCACAGGCGCACCCAGGAGCAGGGTGCCCATCAACATCCGAAAGGATTGATTAAGGAACGACCGTCGTCCGATATTTGCATCTAACATCTCCCACTGAATCATAAGCACTCCCCTTTTAACCCGAGCCGATTATCGAAGCTGCCATCTTACATCCGGGGCTTTCTGAACGAACTGTGGCGGGTCTCGGAGCTAAATGGACTCCCTCGCATGTCTGTTCCAGAGTGAAGAGCAACGAACACCGGCCACAGAGCCAGTAGTGTTCCAGAGAGCAAGTACGCCTGTCCTTCGTTTCGGTTGCCGCACTGAAAGCATTGAAGACAAAAATACGGCCTTCACGCAGATAGTGCAGCGTCTTGCCGCACTGCGGATTGGAGCAGCTCTTTATCATTTGGAAGCATCTCTGGCCATCTGCTCATGGAGATCCGCCAGAGCAAACGCCTTTTGGGCCGCGCTGCCGTAATGGAAAACCAGATTGCGGCAAACTTCGCCCATTGTTGGCCATTTTGGAACGGGATGGCTCGACGGGTTCTGCAGATACTCGGCCAGTTCCTTTTCGTGCTCTCGCTGTTTCGCCTTGAGTCGGTCGCCTTGCGCTCTGTATTACGACGCGATCCCTTCGTGGTCTTCAGGACGACAGCCATTCGCAATCAGTAGCTTCAGTTTCTTCTTGCTGAGTTTCTGCGTCTGTTGCAGCGTCTGCTGTATCGCCACCTGGGAGTTCCCGTTCACCGGGACCATCCCCAAGGCAAGCACAACGACCTCGATAGCAATGGTTAACCGTGAGCGAAACATAGCTGCCTCTCTTCAAACAACTAAATTCCATCGTGCCTGACGACAGATAAACTCTCGAGGATATGCAGGCCATACGTAAGGAGTCTGGGCAATCCACCGCGTCATAGTCGGTTGGGTGCGTGGTGCCATTTCCTCCCTGGGTGTGGCCCGCCATATCCTCGGCGCGCGGCAATGTGACTCCATCGAAGTACAGGCTTCTTGTTTTAGATCCAATACTCTTGCAACCAACAGCCGCCAATCTGACGGCTTCCCTTCGACTGCCAAGGATGGATGACATTCCCGCTCGCTTATCTGCTTCCTAGCAAAGCACGCAGCATTCCATTCGTCCGAGTTAGTTAAATGGCTGCGAAAACTGATCTTGTGCGGCAGCACACGTAGGTTCCATGACAGACATCTGCCTTCTCTGCCGCATTTCGGGCACCTCCTGGCGTATATCGGGCAGCGAATCGTTTAAGCGCCATGGGGAAACCGATCCTCTGTTCTCCCGAATTGTAGCCAAAGTGATTCAGAACACCATGTCCGAGGGGCATGGATGCTAGAATCCGCTTCGTGGAAACCCGCAGACAGCAACGCTGGCGTATGGGCATCCTGGTGTGCGCGATTGCGGCGGTGTCGCTGCTGCATTACCTCACCCCCACCAGTCATGTCTGGCTGCATCCATTGCTGCAGCGCGCGTATTACATCCCGATTCTGCTGATGGCCTTGTGGTTTGGCTGGCGCGGGGGACTTCTAGCCGCGCTCATTGCCAGTGCTCTTTATATCCCCTATATCGTTATGGCGTGGGGATCGAATCCGGAGTACAGTTCCACACAGTACGTTGAAGTCGGCATGTTTTTTGTCATCGCGACTCTGACCGGCGCTCTTGCCGATGCGGAGCGAAAACAGCGGCAGAAGATCGAGGAGACGGCAGCCAGACTGAGCGAGACCTATGCACAGCTTCAGGCGTCCATTGAACAACTGCGCCGCAGCGATCGCTTGTCAGCCCTGGGCGAATTGTCGGCGGGGCTGGCACACGAAATTCGCAATCCTCTTGGGGCACTCGACGGAGCAGTCCAGATTCTGCAACGACCGGAATTGCCCCCGGAAACGCGCCAGGAATTCGCGGAAATGGCCGCCAGGGAAGTTGATCGGTTGAAGTCGCTGTTGACGAGTTTTCTCGATTTTGCACGGCCTCAACAACCTCGACGGACCATGACGGAGCCGTCGCTGCTGCTGGAATCGATAGCCCGCCTGGCTGCGGAAACGGCAAAAATGGCGGGCATCGAGATCTGTGTGGAAGCTCAGGAAACACCGGCGATCGCCATTGATGCTGAACAGATCCGGCAGGTGTTGCTCAACCTTGTGCTGAATGCGATCCAGGCCACGCCGGACGGTGGTCGACTTGTACTGAGATCCCGGCAGAAGGGCAGATCTGTGATTCTGGAAGTTGCCGATCAGGGTGTCGGAATTGCGGCCGAGAATCTCGAACGAATTTTCGATCCGTTTTTTACGACCCGCGCGGCGGGCACGGGACTTGGCCTTTCCATTGCTCACCAGATCGTGCATAGCCATGGAGGGGAGATTTCGGTGCACAACAATTCCGATCGCGGCGCCACGTTTGCCGTTATCCTGCCTCTTGCTCCCTCTCAGCCGGACACGCATCCGGGTCCGAACGCACGCACATGACGAACTCTCCTCCCATTCTGATTGTCGACGACGATGCCAGCCAGCGGCGTCTGATCGAGTTCTGGCTGAAGGAAGAAGGACATCGCACTGTGACCGCAACGGACGGGATTTCCGCCCTCCGCGCCTTCGCGCAATATGCGCCCTCGCTGGTTGTCACCGATGTTCGTATGCCGGGAATGAGCGGGCTGGATCTTCTCAGCCGTATCAAGGCAGACAATCCGGACATCTCATTCATCCTGATTACCGCATTCGCCACTGTGGATGACGCGGTGGAGGCCATGAAGCTGGGCGCCGCCGATTACATACTGAAACCACTGAAGGCGGATGAACTCAAAGTCAATGTCCGGCGCGCCCTCGAACGGCAGCAACTGGTCGATGAAAACCGCCATCTTCGCAGCCTCGCGGGCAGCACCTTCCGCTTTGAGAACATCATCGCGCAGTCGCGCAGGATGCGCAGCGTTATCGAGATGGCGGTGCAGGTCGCGCGCCGCGATTCCACCGTGCTGCTGGCAGGCGAGTCCGGTACCGGAAAAGAATTGCTGGCCAAAGCCATCCATCAGAGCAGTCTCCGCGCCGGCAAGCCATTCGTTGCTGTCAACTGCGGGGCCCTGCCCGAAACCCTGGCGGAATCGGAGTTGTTTGGCCATCGGAAGGGGTCCTTTACGGGCGCGATTGCCGATCGCGCAGGCAAATTCGAGGCCGCCAATGAAGGCACTGTTTTCCTCGACGAAATCGGGGAGCTGGCGCTGTCTCTGCAAGTGAAACTGCTGCGCGTCATTCAGGAACGGGAAGTGGATAAGATCGGCAGCCCGCATCCGGTGAAGGTGAACGTGCGCATTCTCGCCGCTTCCAATCGGAACTTAAAGAACCTCGTGGAAGATGGACAGTTTCGCGAAGACCTTTATTACCGGCTGAGTGTCGTGACTGTTGAGCTTCCGCCGCTTCGTGAGCATCGTGAAGATATTCCTTTGCTCATACAGCATTTCTCAGAGATTTTCGCCAACCGTTATGGGATTCCTCGACTGTCGATCTCCAATGAGGCCATTGAGAAACTTGTTCAGTACAACTGGCCCGGCAATGTCCGTGAGTTGCAGAATGTAATCGAACGTGTGTTTGTGTTGGCGAAAGATGACAGAATCGCCGTCAGCGATCTACCTCCGGAGATTTGCCGCTCCGAGTCGCGGATCGCGAATATCAGTCTGAAACTTCCGGACGAGGGCATCGACCTGGAAGAGGTGGAAAAGGAGATTCTGCTTCAGGCCCTCGAAAAACACGGCTGGAACCAGAGCCAGGCCGCAAAATATCTCAACATCAGCCGGAAAACGCTCATCTATCGGATGGAAAAATTCGCTCTTGCGCCTCCGACACCCCAATCTTTCGATTGAACCCACTACTGCCTGTCGGGTGCTGACGGAGAGTAGCCCACCCTGGCCCGCACTTCCAGCCCAGTCCGGTCCTCCACCTGCACATCGATAACGTGATACTTGCCGCTTGGCGCACTTCCGGCAATGGTTGCCCCAAATGAGGCAGAACTGTGTGAGAGCCGACAGCGCCAGACCGGTCACAGAAAAGTATCCGTGTTTATAAATCAAGCTGTTGCTGACAAAACACGAATCCGAGGCGTGTGGCAGACGACGTGCATTCTCTTAAGGAGTTAGTAGAAAGGGATTGCTCCATGACAAGGAGAATCGGAGTGATTGCCACGTTCCTGGTGTTCGCAACAGCGCCATTCGCACTCGCACAATACCGAGGGGAGGGGATCCATCTCCAGGGCGTTGGGTTTGATCGCGGCGCACGTCATTCGGTGACGGCCGATATGCGGGCCACAGACATACAACGCGAGGCTTTCGTGTACTGCATGACAGCAACGGAAGCAGCGCAAAAACTGATAGGCCAAATGCCTCAAGACACCAGCTATTGGCACGGCAGACATCGGGGCTACGACCTCAGTGCTGTTTCCGGAACGAAGGACCAACTCCAGTCGGCCCTGACCGAGATGACAACGGTTCATCAGCAGTTCCTGCAGGCGCTAAGCCCGGACCAGGACACGGAACTCGGGCCGGATATCATCCTGCTCGAACACTTGCAAACTGACCTGAATTTCAAGATGTCACAGCTTGACGAAGAACTGATGGCTACCAGGCCGGACTCGTTCCGTGTCTCTGCGACTGTCCACGGAATCGAGAAAACCATCAACAAGTGGCGCTTCGAGCATAAGAGGATTGCGAAGAAGATGGGCATGTCGAAATCGTAAGCCGGGCTGAGGTAAATAAATCCACGTAGTTGAATTGAGAGGAGCCGTATCATGACCGCAAATCCGAATCCCGATGTAAATGCATTGACCAACATGGATATGTCAGACGACCGGGCGGAACGGATTCGTCAGCGCGCCCACGAGTTGTATGAAGCACGCGGGCAGGAAGCAGGGCACGAGATCGACGACTGGCTTCAGGCTGAAGCTGAAATCGAGGCGAGTGAAACAACTCCGGAAAAGCACAGTATGCGAGCCGGAGTTCGGAGTTGCTGCAGCGAGTGAGCGACACCGTTTAATTTTACCGGTCCTGAGCCCGCGCGGGCGTGGTTCCGCGCGTAGGATGCCGAGGAGGTAACTGTGGAATCCGTGTTGAAAGATCCCGTCTGCGGAATGATTGTTCCACCCGAAGGCGGCTTTTCTATTACCTTCAATGGAGAGTCGATCCAGTTCTGTTCAGAGTACTGCCGGAACAAGTTTCAGCAGAACCCCAAGCACTACTTCACGGGCGCCATTGTTTCCGGATCCGATGAGGTCACAGAGAACAGACGCGTCGCATATTTTTCCATGGAAGTGGCGCTTGATCGGGAAATCCCGACCTATTCCGGAGGCCTTGGGGTTCTGGCGGGCGATATGTTGCGGGCGTGTGCGGACCTCAGCGTGCCGGTTGTCGGCATCAGCATACTCTGGCGTAAAGGGTATTTCGATCAGGTGCTGGATGAGCGCGGCCGGCAACAGGAGCGGCCCGTGCAGTTCGAGCCTCAACAGCCGCTATTGCCCCTGCCTGCCATGGTGCAGGTAGAGGTTGAAGGCCGTGCCGTTCATGTTCACGCCTGGCAATACGATGTTGTCGGTGTCACCGGTTTCCGAGTGCCTGTCATTCTCCTGGACACAAATGTAGAGGGCAATGGCCAGTACGACCGAAGTCTGACGGACTGCCTCTACGGGGGCGATCACGATTACCGGCTGGCACAGGAAATCGTGCTCGGAATCGGTGGCGTGAGAATGCTTCGCGCACTGGGCTATCGCGGGGTTCAGCGCTTCCATATGAATGAGGGGCACGCCGGCCTTCTGGTTCTGGAACTGATGAACTGGCAGGGAGGCTGTGAGCCCGCCGACTGGGACTTCGAGGGCGTGCGGCAGCGATGCATTTTCACGACGCATACGCCCGTTCCTGCCGGCCATGACCAGTTTAATTTCCAATCTGTCGAGCGCATCGTTGGACCCGCCGTCCCGTTCGACGTGCTCCGGATGCTGGGCGGCCAGGAACGCCTGAATATGACGCTGCTGGCGTTGAACCTTAGTCATTATGTCAACGGCGTAGCTGAGCGGCACGAGGAAGTGTCGCGCGAAACGTCCCCCGGC
>JAJZNH010000714.1 GCA_021811745.1 Acidobacteriota bacterium | reverse complement strand
CGCATCGTCACCGCCGATTTGGCGGCCATGCCCCACATTCTCATCGCCGGTTCCACCGGCTCCGGCAAATCGGTGGCCATCAATGCCATGATCATGAGCCTGCTCTACCGCACGACGCCGAGCCAGGTGCGGCTGATCCTGGTGGACCCCAAGCGCGTGGAACTGGGGATGTACGACGGGATTCCCCACCTTTTCACGCCGATTATTACCGAGCCGAAGCTGGCCGCCAATGCCTTGCGGAACGCGGTGCGGGAAATGGAGCGGCGGCTGAAACTGCTGGCCAGCCGCAGCGTGCGGAACATCGACCAGTACAACAAGCTCTTCGAAGGGGGTTCGACGCTTTCGCTATTTGAACCGGAGCCTGGAGAGAACGAAGAAGAGCCGCTGCCTTATATCGTGATCATCATCGACGAGCTGGCCGACCTGATGATGCTGGACCGCGCCAACGTGGAGGAGTCGGTGACGCGCTTGGCGCAGATGGCCCGCGCCGTGGGCATTCACCTCGTCCTGGCCACGCAGCGGCCGAGCGTAGATGTGATTACGGGGCTCATCAAGGCCAACGTTCCCACCCGCATCAGCTTCCGGCTGGCCACTAAAGTGGATTCGCGCACCATCCTGGACACCAACGGCGCCGAGGCTCTGTTGGGCCGCGGCGATATGCTCTTTCTGCCGCCTGGAACCAGCCGCCTGATGCGCCTGCACGCACCCTTTGTCAGCGAGAAGGAGACGGCGGCGGTGGTGGAGTTCTGGAAGGAGCAAGGCACGGCCGAATACGTCGAGGGTTTTCTGGAGTCACCCAAGGACGAGCGCCCAGGCACCGAGGATACCAATGGCAATTCCGACGAGAACGATCCGATGTTCGACGATGCGGTGCGGCTGGTATTCGAGTTCGGCAAGGCCTCCACGTCGCTGCTGCAGCGGCGGCTGCGGATCGGCTACGGGCGCGCGGCGCACTTGATTGACCTGATGGAGCGCGACGGGCTGGTGGGTCCAGCCGACGGCTCGCGACCCCGCGAGTTGCTGAAGGCGCCCGGCTGGCTGCACGAGATCTCGGCGGTCAACGAATAATTCCGGTCTCCGACGGAGCAAGCCAGCCGCTCTCGGTGCTGGCCGCGCGGGTCCTACGCCTCGTGTTCGACCGGGCCGACTTCGATTTCGGCGGCTGAGCGGCCGCTCTTCATCTGCGACGAGGTGACAAGCACGACGGCGCAGAGGACGGCGACCATGCCCACATACTCGGTCTTCTGCAGCTGCTCGCCGAGTGCAGCCGCGCCCACAATCACGGCGACCACGGGATTCACATAGGCATAGGTGGCGACCTTCGCCACGGGCACGTTGTGAATGAGCCAAATGTAGCAGGAGAAGCCCATGAGCGAGCCGAAGAGAACCAGGTAGCCGATGGCGCTAACGCTCTCAGTGTTCCACACGGCGTGGGGCCACTGCCAGGCGACGGTGGCACAAAACAGATCGCAGAATCCGGCGGCCAGCATCTCCCATCCGGCGGCCACCAGCGGATCCACCGGCAATTGCATCCTCCGAAACAACACAGACCCGCACGCCCAGCTCAATGCGCCCAAAAGAATGACCACGGAGGCGATGAACCGCAAGGGGAGGCTGTGGCCATGGGTTTGGAGGGCGGCATGAAAGCCGGGCCAGAGCAGCGCAATTAGAGCCAGAAAACCGAGGATCACGCCCAGAATTCCTCGGGGGCGAAGCTGCTCGCCGCCCGGAAGACGCGACTCGATGACCGCTACGTAGACCGGCACAATGGCAATGAGCAGAGCGGCAAGACCGCTGGGCACATACTTTTCGGCCCAAACCAGACCGATGTTTCCGAAGAAGAGGAGCAAAAGGCCGAGAAACGCGAGCCGGATCATAATGCTGGGGCTATAGAAGAGCTGCTTCGCGCGCAAGGCGCAAAAGGAAAGCATGATGAGAGCGCCGATCGACATGCGCATTCCCGCCAGAATCGTGGCAGGGAGCAGTCGGACTCCAATGCTCATGGCGCCATAGTTTGCACCCCAGCACAGGTACACGCTGCCGAACGCAAGCACAATGGCAAGACGTGAGGGAGGAGTATTGGATGTCATAAGCGGCGGACCCGAAACTCCATGGTATCGTCCTGTGGCTGGACGAGCCCCATCGCCTCGAATGCCTGTCTTACATAGATGGGGATCCTGCCGTCATTTGCCCGCGCCTGGCAAAAGAGTTGAGATTGAAAACTCGCGGCTCCGTGGTACACTTCTCCGGGTAACGTTTTCTCATTCCAGGTTGCCGGGAATCGCCAGCTCCAGGCCGGCGGCGCGGCGCCGAGGAACGAATTCTTCGTGGGGCGGCGCGCTTTAACAGTTGACAGGCGTAGGAACAGAACCATTTACTCAAGGACAGATGTCCTTACTTTCGCCAGAAGAAGTCCGACTCGGGTGACCAATGTTCGCGTCGCTGCAAGCTCCCATTGCCCTTCACTCGCTGAGCTCCTTGCCGGCGTCTTTGGCTCTCGCAGCGCAGCGCCATGTTCACTTGCGTCCGCTGGACATGGCGCGGATCGCCATCTACTTCGGAATGATGCTCTGGATCGGCTTCTTTCTGAGGGGCCAGTCCAACACCGGTGAAGATTTCTTGGTGGCCGGCCGGGAGAGGACGGCGTGGATCGCCAGTTTGAGCTTCGTCTCCGCCAACCCTGCTGTCTGCCGCAGCGCGGGCAGCGGAACCCATCAGGCCTGCGCAGTTGACGCAGGTGCTCCCGCCAAGCGGTCTCGGTCGAAAAGCGCCTCTCCGCCTCCAGCAGGTCGCGCAGGTAATCTTCCAGAGCCCAAAGAACTGCAGGTTGTGGCTACTGGAGTCAATTAAATACTCATGTCCGTACTTTTTCGAGCGGGTGACAGGAGAATGTTTCCAATTCTGGCTAGCGCGGCGTAAAGGTCATGTACGGACAATCAACATGAATCCCGTCTGTCTTGGCGCGTTTCGATTTCGATTCAACGTGAGGATTACGGACTCGTGCACTCCTTAACGAATATGTCAACAAGCGACCCAATCATCGACAAAGAAGGAAGACGAAGTCTAACGTTCGTCTACTTTTTTGGTGCCTTTGGAGGCATTCTGTTCGGGTACGACATCGGCGTGATGACGGGCGCCCTTCCGATCCTCCAGCAACGATGGAATTTGCAGAATAGCCCAGTGGATCTTGGCTTGATCACTTCTGCGGTGATGCTGGGCGCCATTCTAGGTGGCGCGACAGCGGGGCGGCTGGCAGACCGATATGGTCGGCGCCGGCTGATCCTGATCGCATCGCTGGTTTTCATCGCAGGAGCTGCACTTTCGGCAATAGCGCCGGATAACGGTGTGGCGTATCTCGTAGCTGCGCGCGTTATTCTGGGCTGGGCAGTCGGTGCTGCCTCTGCGCTGGTGCCTGCCTACCTGTCAGAGATGGCCCCAGCCGCGGTCCGCGGTCGTTTGTCAGGTCTCAACCAGGTGATGATCGTCTCTGGGATGCTTCTCTCCTACGTCGCGGATTTTCTCTTGGATAGTTTGTCTGGGGCCTGGAGCTGGCGCCTCATGCTCGGTGCCGCGATCCTTCCCGCAATCATTCTTTTCCTGGGCACGCTTCGGCTTCCCGAGTCCCCCCGCTTCTTGGTCAGCCACGGTCTCCTCGACAAAGCAAGACAGGTTCTCACGACGGTCCGGCCGGAAGGATGGCGTCTCGAGGACGAGTTGCAGGAAATTCAACGGACCGTACACGACGAACAAGACCGGACAAAAGGACATTACACCCAATTTCTGCAAAGACACTATCGCCCATTGGTGGTAGCCGGCCTGGGTGTTGCTGCATTGCAGCAGTTTCAGGGCGCCAACGCCATATTCTATTACCTGCCGCTCATCGTGCAGCGGCTGAGCGGCGCCTCGACGCACTCGGCATTGATGTGGCCCATGGTGGAAGGCGCCATCCTGGTATTAGGATCGTTGTTCTTTCTTCTGCTCGCTGACCGCATCAACCGGCGCACCTTGCTGACTGTTGGCGGCGTCATCATGGCGATTTCCTTCATCGCGCCCGCAGTCCTTCACATCCTGAAACCGTCCTTGGGCGGCAACACGGTCGTTGTGTTTCTGAGCATCTATGTGGCGCTGTACTCGTTTACATGGGCACCTTTGACGTGGGTGATTGTCGGCGAAATATTTCCATTGGCAATTCGCGGATCAGGCACTGGACTGGCATCCTCGTTCAACTGGATTGGGTCGTTCCTGGTGGGGCTCTTGTTTCCGATCATGGCTTCCGCGATGTCCGAGTATGCCGTGTTTGCGATCTTTGGAGCGGTGTGCGTGTTTGGCGTCGCCTTTATCCGCTCGTGGGTTCCCGAGACACGCGGCCGCACATTGGAAGAAATTGAGGCAAGTCCGGAGACCACATGAAACTGCAAGCGACGGTCGAGCGCAGCCAGGCTTCTCTACGCCACCAATCCCAAGGCCGAGTCCGGACTGGTAGGCTTGGCCTACGACGGTACCGTATTGCCCAAAGAAAAACCGGCCCTGCTTTACAGGCAGGAATGCCTGTGGGCTACGCTGGTCCTTGCGGTCCTTGAACATAATCTTCAGGTGCCCGGCGGGACGGTGAGCAAGCTCCGGTAACAGCCGTCACAACATAGACCCGCAGAGGAGCCGATGCGGGCGCAGAGAGGAAGGAGAGGGGCTTACAGATCGACCGAAGTTTTCCATTTAGTCTTTATGTCGGCGTGCCGCTGGCCATCTACGGGTTCATGATCCTGAGCAGCGGACGGTATGAATGGGCAAGTGGCGTCTATCCCGCCGGCGTGCAGTTGACTGATCTGCATTTGCCGGTCTGGTGGAACGCAGTACTGGTGGCTTTGGGTGTGTTTTACCCGGTCAAGTCTTGCCCCGGCGCGCGGAAAATAGGATTGGCTGCGCGGGCGAGGTGGTTTAAGCGCCTGGTGGCCGAACGAATGAGAGTCAAAAGAGCGCGCTTGACGGATAGTTCCGGAAGCATGATGGCGGTCCGGCAGCGGCAGGCGACACTAGCCCGCATCAGCGGAAAGGATGAGAGGAGTAGGAGAGATGACAGCGCAACGCACCATGACATACGGGGTAATCGTCGGCAATCGTGGATTTTTTCCGGATCACTTGGCCAAGAGCGGCCGCGATGAGATCATCGCCGCTTTGCAAGTAGCAGGCGCGCGGGCAGTGGTTCTGAGCCCCGAAGAATCGAAGTACGGCGCGGTGGAGACCTTTGCCGAATCCGAGCGTTGCGCGGAGTTGTTCAAGAATCACGCCGGCGAGATAGACGGCATCATCGTGACGCTGCCCAACTTTGGAGAGGAACGGGGCATCGTGGACGCCATTCGCCTCTCGGGACTGAAGGTCCCGGTGCTTGTGCAGGCCACGCCCGACCGCTCGGATGCGATGACCATCGCCACCCGCCGCGACAGTTTTTGTGGCAAGATGAGCTGCTGCAACAACATGATGCAGTACGGCATCGACTATTCACTCACGACGCTGCACACTGAGAGCCCAGCCTCGGCGGAGTTCAAGGCTGACCTCGAGTGGTTTGGGCAGGTCTGCCGCATCGTGAAGGGGCTCAAGAACCTGCGCATCGGCGCTATTGGCGCGCGCCCTGCGGCCTTCAACACCGTGCGCTACTCGGAACGCATTTTCGAGACTGCTGGCATCTCCGTCGAACCGATCGATCTGTCAGAGATCTTCGGGCGCATCAATCGCATGAAGGACACGGACGACGCGGCGCAAGCCAAGCTCGCGGCCATCAAAAAATACGTGACCACAAGCGGTATTCCCGACGCGGCGCTGATGAAGATGGCCAAGCTGGGCGCAGTGGTCGATGGATGGATGAAACAGACCCACTGCACCATCAGCGCGGTGCAATGCTGGACCTCGATGGAGGAGTTCTTTGGCGTGGTGCCGTGCACGATTATGAGCATGATGAGCAATAATCTGCTCCCCTCGGCCTGCGAGGTGGATGTACCGGGCGTGCTCAGCATGTACATGATGGCGCTGGCATCGGGCACACCGTCGGCGCTGCTGGACTGGAATAACAACTACGGCAACGACCCCAACAAGTGCGTCTGCTTCCACTGCTCCAACCTGCCCAAGCACTTCTTCAAGGAAGCCCGCATGGATTACCAGGAGATCATCGCTGGCACGGTGG
>JAJZNH010000101.1:3629-6208 GCA_021811745.1 Acidobacteriota bacterium | reverse complement strand
TCTCGGACGTTCTTTCTGAGATTCGAACCATAGTTGGAAACCGGTCTTGCACTGCTAAACGACCCAAGCTCGCACCTTGATTCTCAATCACTCTCGATGGCAACCTTCAGGTTCCACCAACCATGTATTCGGCCTGGTAAAGCACCATGATTTCCTGTTCAAACTCTTCCCTCGCGGAAAGAGGCGAGGCGTCCAATCATTCAATCGGTCTCGAACTGCGACCAACGGGGCACTCGGACTGCCTCGCATGCGAACCGCGCTCCATCATCTGTTCGTAGTCTCTCCCGGAGCGCAACATCCAATACAACCTCACCGCCAGCTTGTGCGCGATGGCTACCTTGGCCACACCGTGATGCTTGTTCATCGACAACCGCACGTACTGCCGATGCCAGCTCGCGTCGTACCGCTGGGCCGTTGTCGCCGCCTCCACCAGCAGCCAGCGAAGCAGCGTGTTGCCCTGCTTGGTGATGTGGCCCATCTGCTGCTGGCGCCTGCCGCTGGAGGCCTCAGACGGAATCAGCCCAAGGTAGCTGCCCACCTGCTTACCGCGCGGAAAGCGCCTCCAGTCGCCCACCACCAGCACATAGGCCAGCGATATGACCGGGCCCACGCCGGGATGGGTCATCAGAAGACGCGCTGCGGCATCTTGCTTGGCTGCGGCCTCCACCGCCCTGTCCAACGGCTGGATCCGCTGCTCCAGCCCATCCAGCAACAGGAGTAGATCCGCCCGTCGCTCCGCATACCAGCCCGTCAACGGCAGCGCCTCGATCTGCTGACGACGCTTGCCCGACCAGCTCCGCGAACCCGTCAGCCCCTCGCTCTTGGCGATGGAGTCCAACTGGTTCTTGATCCTGGTCCGCATCCGCACCAGACGGCAACGATGCATCAGCAACTGCCGCTGTTCCTCGTTGCCGGCAGAGGGCTGCCAGACAGATGGAAAACGGTTCTCCACCAGCAGCCTCAGGATGTGCCGCGCATCCCGCTTGTCGGTTCGCTGCTCGCGCGGCGCCGAAGCATGAATCGCGCTTGCGTCCCCGACCAGCAACTGATGACCAAGCTCGCCGAGCAGCTTGCGAAACCAACGATCGTTCCCTGTGGCTTCCATGCCTACCCGCACTTGCCTGTCCGTCAACGAACGGTAAAACCGTACTGCCTCTTCGCGATGGCTCAACCGCCGCTCACCGCACTCCCCGGTCTCCTGATCCACATACGTGATCTGCTGGAAACTCGGATGAAAATCACAGCCTATAATCATCATGCTCGGCTCCTTCTCCCGAGCTACACGGTCGTCTAGCAGCAACCAGTCTACTCAGGCCGAGGGAGCCGATGCTGTCATGCAATCATTCATGGAATGACTCAGACGCGGTTTGGCGATCCACCGTCATTCCAGAAGCAACCCGGTCTGCATCGGCGTTTCCCGGTACCTAAACCTGCCCGGGAAGCTGACCGGAGCCGAACGAACGCTCCATCCTGTATAGTTCAGGTTTATGAACGGAGTGACAAGTTGAGTCGCCCAGATCGCTCCAAAAGATTTGATCCCCACGGTCGAGGTCGCAAATGCCAAAGGCTGGTGACGCGCCGGAGCAAATTACAGGCAGTATCGATCGACGCTGTGCGAGTTCAGAGATCACTCGCAGAGAATGCTTCAAACTCGCCGCCTCAGCCAGTGCAATGGCTCTTACTCCTGCATCCGTGCGTGGCTTCCCGCTCCCCGTCGCTGCTCCAACTGCGGCTCGAAAAGCGACGACTCCCCCGGAGTGGACCGGCCAGAACAGGAAGCTGGGCGAATACTTTCTTGAGCACGGATACCCTGCGTATGAGCCGCATCCGCGGTACATCGGTGAACTCGGTGGTTCCTGGTATCAAATGGGCCGGCAATACGGCGAGCGCGCAGGCGACCTCATTCGCATGGTCTACGAGGGATGGTACAGAGAGCTGTTGCCGATCCAAGGCAGCAGCGCAACCATAGCGTCCTATCTGGTCCAGCAGGATAAATACTATGAGTTCCTGCTTCCCGAAGCGCTCAAAATGATGCATGGCATTGCCGACGGCGCGTCTCACGAGCTTGCAACGTCCGCCTTCCCTCGCGAACTCAGTCATTTCCACAAAATCCTGATGATCAATAGCTACTACGGATTGAAGGGAAAGCCGCCGGAGTCCGCGACGGCAGCGGTGGCATCGAGCGACGAGACCATCCACTGCTGCAGCGGAGCGGTCATTCTGGGGCCAGCAACGCAGGATGGCAAAGCTATCCAGGTCAGCTCCGAGGACCAACATTTCTTCCCGCAGGAATACCTCGTCACCTTCATTGCTAACCCATCGGACCCGCGAGCGAGTCGCTACACGGCAACCGACTCAGCGGGTGAAATCGGGAGCGAACATTCCCAGAACATTCACGGTGTAACCTCAAGCGGATACTCGGGGGGCACCGTCGGTATTCTCGGGCCCACACTGGAGCATCCCTTCTCTGGTTATCGCAGGCCCGGTCTAGACTGGCAGGTCGGCAACTTCTTTGTGGCGGCTTTTGCCACTTCGGCGCGGCATGCTGTCGAGCTTCTGACCGTGGGCCGGCCGGAATA
>JAJZNH010000101.1:0-3619 GCA_021811745.1 Acidobacteriota bacterium | reverse complement strand
GAGCCAAGTCCGGAAACAAAATCGTAATCGGTAAATGCACGCGGGGCGTCAACTGGGTGGTTTCTGACTGTCACGAGGCGTTTGTGATCGAGAGCATTCCAGCAGATCAGAACGGTGTTGCGCGCTATGCGGTTCGGGTTCCGGGCGATATGGGTGAAATCGGCAACCACTATGTTGTTTCTACCAATAATGTCGAAGCGAAAAACAGTTACAACGAGGACAATGTTCTCGATCCTGGCCATGCGATGAGCCAGCATGGAAGCGGCAGTCAGAACCCCACCCATTTTGGCCTCAACCTTACCGGGACACGCTTCTGGACTTTCATGTGGTTGATCAGACAGAATTACGGCCATATCACGCCGGAGATGGTGCAGGGCTGGCGAAGGACACACTTCATCTACGACCAGTCGGGAACCCGGCATGACTACATCGAGAAAGACGGCGATCAGATTCCGGTCCATCTCGTTCCCGATACCGCGACCCTGTGCTGGCACAGTTCAGGTCCGGCCGGAGTGGATACCTTCAAGGGTGTCGATACATACGTCAGCCTGTCGGTGGCGGATGACCTAACCTCCTTTCGTACCAAGGGAAGACCTTGCGAGTGGGACGGCCCCTGGGACCGCCTTTCACTGCCCACTCCCCCACGCTATCTGTAGCTCTTGTTCTCATAAAGTGACCATTCGCAGGCTCCTCCCTCAGAAACGGCTAATAACGAGAGGGGCAGGGTTCGCCGATCCGCCTATGCACAGCCCTCAGTTGACGCCCGAGGCACTGATCGGGTCTTGAAGGCGCCTCAAGATCGATCACGCCGCCTTTTCCATCGTCTCCAGTGCTGGCCGGAGGATCTCTGGAAGCATTCGACCGGACCATCGAATGGCGCCATTCGTCTTCGGGAACGGAAGATCCCCTTTGCCAACTTCCTTTCCCATCCAATTCACCAGTTCTTCAATAGTCGCTGAGATTACGGCTGCCGAGCACCCGATACTGTCCACCCGCGTGATCCGTTCCTTTTCCGCCAGCAACTGCATCATCCTCTCTGCCCATTCTGGCAACCCCGGCAGGCCAAATCGATGGACAAGTGCCATCCACACCTCATTCGGCTCTGGCCGAAGCACAAAGGTCCGCGACAGCAACTTGAATCCGCGCAACTCCTCGGAGAGCGCAATCATGTGCCGCACAGACTGTTTCCTGCCAGGAATGCTGATGCTTCCTCGACTGCAGATGGCCCCTTCCCCCAATGAGATCTCCTGCATCTCACTACCTGGAAACGTCAGTCGGAATCGCGCCTGTTCGTAGATTGCGGCCGTGATCGCCCCGACATCCGAATCGTTGCCAAAAACGCTCAGGAGATGCGCCTCGTCGTCTTCGCCGATGTAGTGGCTCACGCGTACCCTGATTCGTGTTGCGATCTTCTCCGTGTACCGCTCATATTCAAGCAGTCCCATCCTCAGGTGGGCATTCTCCATCGCTCTCTCCCTCCTTCGGAGCCCTCTCAGTCAGCTTCACGGCTTTCCCGGTGACGTAGAGAAGCCGGAGTTCGTTCGACCACTTCTCCCGCCGGCGGATGATCTTCGTGTCTCCCTCCTCCTCATGGAACTCGGTGACGTGCTTGACCGAGCGCCAGCGGGCGATGTGCCTCTCTTCCCCCTGCCCAAACACACCATTCAGCAGTCCTGCGGTGCAGAGCAGGCCCACATGGCCTCCGTGAAGCGGCGTGATAGGCCGGCCGATCGCAATGTCCTCGCTGGGGAGCAAAACCCGCGCGGCCTGTTTCCATGCGGCGGAATGCGGCAACAGGTCTTCGATCAAGTCGTACGGCAGGCCGCGATAGGTTAACGCTGCTTCGCCGGAGACCGGCACTTTATACGGCTCGACGATCCCTGGACCTAGCTCCGGCAGCCTCTCGTATCCGCCGTGTTGGGCGACCATACGAATCCTCCGCTGGTTCTCCTCGTGCGCCGCACCCCGGACATTCCTACGCACCCCGAACACGACAATTTGGCGGAAGCGAACAGACTCCGCGTCCGCCATGCGAAAGATACTGATCCGGGTGAAGTTCGCGCTCAGAATACCGGCACAGTCGCTGAGTTGCTCGAATGGAATCACGAAGATCAGGATGCCGTGCTGGACCAGCCAGTGATGCGTGTGCTCAAGGAACAGCCGCTCCAGGCGCCGATTGCCGGTCAGATTGATCTCCGAATCGTAGGGCGGATTCAGATAGACCATGGAAAAGCTCTCGACGTTCGCGTGGGCGTCGAACACATTGCCCTGGATCATCCGTATTCCGGTCTTTGCAGCTTCCTCCGCACGTCCGGTGTCGAGTTCAACCCCAAATCGAAGTACTGGTGCACCAGCCGTGATCAGGTTGAGTGCTGTTCCTTTTCCCGCGCAGGGATCGATCACGGAACAGGACCCTGAAAAAGCGAGCAGAGACCGAATGTTCTGGGCCTCTGTCGGAGGCAGTGGGTAGTAGCCCATCTTCAGGCGGGCTGCGCTGCGAGCCATGGTCGACTCCTCCTCGACAATCCTGGTGGTGGATGAGAGACCCGATTTCGTCTACGCGCTCACGGCTCTCACCAGAGCCAGACGGACCTGCTGCGCGCCTTGTGCCGGAGGATCGGAGCTGCCATCAAGGATGGGTTCGAGACGCACAACTCGATCGCTGCCGCACAGACGACACTGATTCGGTCGCGAATTGGAAATGTTCCGGCATCGACGGCAGTAGACCGCATGTCTCAGCGGGATCGCGCAGATGCCTCTGTCAGTGGGAAGTTCAAGCAATTTTGCCATGGGGATTTTGTGCCTCCTTCTTTACGGCCACCGTTCGTGAAATCCGGCCGCCGCTCTGGAAGACACACTCCGCTTCCGTCAGCCGGCGGATCCTGAACCGATCGACGCCGGTAGCCTCGATGATCAGTTCCTTATGTCCTTCACAAAAGACTTCCGTGTCGATCAACCACGCCGCCGGCCGACGGCACATGGAGCACTCCGTGACTCGCATTGGGTTGACCTCAAATACGAAGAGGGCCGCGATCATTCGCAGCCCTCTTCGTTCAGTAATTCGTGTTTTCGATCAGGCGGCGGGCCTGCTTGATTGCGCCTCATTCATCTGTTCGACGAGCTTTGCCAGCACCCCGAAGTTCGGGATCTCGTCTAGCCTCCGGACGCCCAGACCGTCAAGAATCGCGTAGAACTCGGTTTCGGCGATCTCGGCTGCCACACGGCGCACCTGCGCCATCCCGCGGACGCCGCTCTCCATCCACTTCAGCACGTCCTGCTGGACGCGCTGATTGGGAATGTCCCGTGCAGACCGTACCTTTGCCACGGACCCTAGAATGTTGCTGTAGAGCATCTGGCCAAGATCCCGGCGGCACGCCTCGATCTTGCCCGTGATGCTGGCATCGAGCGGACCTTTTGGTACAGCAGCCGTCCCGTTGCCGTTCTCCTTCCGGGCTGTTCCGTTCTGAACAGGTGCCCGCCGCTCGCACTCAGGCAGCGCCCAGGACGGCAGCGCCGGGATTTCGCGCGGGTGCTTGTATTCATCGAGATCCACCCACATCTCGGCGAAGTTGTAGAAATAGCGGCCAAGGCCAAAGCAGCTACAGGCCCGCCTAAAGGC
>JAJZNH010000081.1 GCA_021811745.1 Acidobacteriota bacterium | reverse complement strand
CAAACCTAGCTCGACCGTCACCCGAGAGCCGGTCGCGAGGGTGCCATCTCCAGCCTAACAGGAGCGCGGGCCGGAGTTCCCGGCCCCCCGAAACCGCGCTTCCTTCTACCGAACCGTTCCCAATTCGATTCCTCCCGGCCGGCCTTCCCCTCTCACCCCCTCGAATTCCCCGCCCCACTCGCCGTAAAATCTTTTTGACGGGACCCCAGGCGGGGTTTATCGTGAAACTTGCAAACACCTTTGGGGTTTTTCCCGTTTTTGGCTCGCCGATGGGTACATTCGGAGAAGACCTGCGCATGGAGCGGCTCTCCCGCGGCATCGCGCTGGAGCATATCACGACCGTTACCAAGATCAGTCAGCGCCACCTGATCGCGCTGGAGCAGGATCGTTTTCGCCTCCTCCCTGGCGGAATTCTCAGCAAAGGCATTGTGCGCGGCTACGCCAGCACCCTCGGCCTCGACCAAGACGACTGGACCGAACGCTTCCTGAAAGCTTCCAGAGATTCCGGCGAGATGGCTGACGACCGCAGTTGGGCGGCGTTTGCCTCCAATGTAGGCAAGTCCCGGATTATGAAACGCGAAGCTGCCGAAATGCGCTTCCGCTGGCTCGGCGTCCTGTTTCTCCTTTCCGCCCTCGGCGTGATCGGTTTTCTCACTGTTCGTATCTATGGCGTTCGCGCCGGCTGGTGGCTCGCGGTCCTCCCCACCCACTCCTTCTCCGGCGTCTACCACGCAGCCTCTACCTGGATCCGTAGCCTGCTTTCCCGCCTTTGGACATGAGTCCAGATGGCCTGAGTCCAGAGCCAAGTTTTTTGCCGCTTGACTGCCCCTTCACTCCTCGCCCTCTGTTGGCTGGGGAATCCATTCATTGCTGTTCAATGGCCTTCTCTCCCTGTTCCCCCCTCCCTATTCCCGATTCCCTGGTTTTCATTGCCCTGTAGCCTCTTCCCGATTACCATAGACGAGTGAACAAACAGCGTCACCCCGCACAGGGAGGGAGTTTTCGAAGTTGAGCGACCGTTTTCTATTTACGTCTGAATCCGTGACCGAGGGCCATCCCGATAAGATTGCCGACCAAGTATCGGACGCCATTCTCGATGCCTGCCTCGAGCAGGATCCCTACAGCCGCGTCGCCGCCGAAACGCTCACCGCGACCGGCCTGGTCGTCATCGCCGGCGAAATCACCACCAAGGCCTATGTGGATTTTCAGTCGTTGGTTCGCGGCGTGGTGGCTTCCATCGGCTACGACAACGCCCTCTACGGCTTCGATTCCAACACCTGCGCCGTGATCTCTTCCATCAACAAGCAATCGGGGGACATCGCCCAGGGTGTGGATACCGGCGGCGCCGGCGACCAGGGCATGATGTTTGGTTACGCCTCGAACGAAACGGCCGAACTGATGCCCGCCCCCATCTCGCTCGCCCACAAGCTCTGCCGCCAGCTCACCGCCGTTCGCAAATCCGGCAAGCTCCCTTACCTGCGCCCCGACGGCAAGAGCCAGGTCACGGTGGAGTACGACGAGACGGGTAAGCCCTGCCGTATCGATGCCGTCGTCATCTCCAGCCAGCACTCCGAGTCGGTGACCAACGAGGAGCTGCACGCCGACATTCTCAAGCACGTGATTCAGGCTGTCCTGCCCGCCCATTGGCTCGACGAGCATACCAAGTACCACATCAATCCCACCGGACGCTTCGTGATCGGCGGCCCGATGGGGGACACCGGACTCAGCGGCGGCAAGATCATCGTGGACAGCTACGGCGGCATGGGCCGTCACGGCGGCGGGGCCATTGCGGGCAAGGATGCAACGAAGGTCGACCGCTCGGCCGCTTACATGGCCCGCCATATCGCCAAAAACGTGGTGGCTGCGGGACTGGCGGACAAGGCTGAAGTCCAGCTCGCCTACGCCATCGGCGTGGCCGAGCCCGTCTCGGTGCTCATTGACACCTTTGGCAGCGGCAAGCTCAGCGAGGGCCGCCTCGCCGAGTTGATCCGCAAGAACTTCTCGCTCACACCCAAAGGCATCATCGAGAGCCTGAATCTGCGCCGGCCCATCTACCGGCTCACGGCGGCCTACGGGCACTTTGGCCGCACCGAGCCGGGGTTCACCTGGGAAGCTACGAACAAGGCCGCCCAGCTCGCCGAACAGGCCAATGTGGCCATCGCAGCCAAGTAGCTACAGCCTCCCCTCTAGGAAAGGCAGCCGCACCAGCGGCTGCCTTTTTTCTAGCCATGGACACGGCGGCAAAGGTACGGCACGGATTACGTTGGCATCCGCCCCTCGTCCATGCCGTAGAATACTTTCGAATCCGGACATTTACCGGCTGATGGAGATTGCGATGCGAAAGCCCCTTCTTGCCCTTTTGTTTCTTTGCGTTGCTTCGCTTTCTGCCGCCCAGACCGAAGTTCCCTGGAGTTACCAGGGCAGTTCCGGCCCGATGATGTGGGGAAAACTCAGCCCTGCATACCGGGCGTGCTCCAAGGGCCTGCAGCAGTCGCCGGTCGATATCCGCCGGGCACATCTCAACCAGGTCCTCAAGCCCATCGAATTCCATTACATAGCCGGTCCGGTAACCCTGGAGAACACGGGGCACACGGTGGAAGTGCACGTCGACCCAGGCAGTTACATAATCGCGGACGGGGTCCGCTACAACCTCGTCCAGATCCACTTCCATCATCCCAGCGAGCACACCGTCAACGGTGACTTGTCCGACATGGAGATCCACCTCGTGCACCGCAGCGCCGACGGCAAACTGGCCGTTCTCGCCGTCCTGCTCTCGGAGAATGCCGATTTCGCCAATGCTACCTTGGCCACGCTCTGGGCTCAAATGCCCACACAGTCTGGCCACACAGAAAAGGTTACGGAGATGGTGAATCCCGGCGGTCTGATCCCCAGCGACCGCGGCTATTGGACCTATATCGGCTCGCTCACCTCGCCGCCGTGCACCGAGGGCGTCCGCTGGTTCGTCTTCGAGCAGGCCATCAGCATCAGCCGCAGCCAGTACGATGCCTTCGCGAATCTCTACAAAAATAACTCGCGCCCAACGCAGGACCTGCACGGACGCAAGATTCAGGCATCGGAGTGAGGCCGGGAACCAGGGATCGGTAAGGGGTAGACCGACTTGCTATCCCGCGACCGGTTTCAGCCGCAGTACCAACCCATGCTCCTTGCGCTCCACCGTGATGCCGGTGACATCGGCGACGAGGTAGTGGGCTGCATCGAGCGATTCGACCGGGTGCGAGAAGGTGGTAGCCACCACGGTGCATCCGGCGGCCCGGCCGGCCTCGGTGCCGGAGGCGGAGTCCTCGAAGACCACGCACTCCTCGGGCCGGAAGCCGAGCAGCGCCGCGCCAGCCAGGAACGGCTCCGGATGGGGCTTGCCCCGCGTCACTTTGTCCGCCGTCACCAGGCGCTCTGGCAACGCAACTCCGCCGGCCGCCATCCGTACCCGCGCCAGCCGCTCGGTGGCGCTGGTCACCACGGTCCAGCGGCTGCGCGGCAACGCCTGGAGCAGTTCCAGCACACCGGGTAGCACCGTCAGACCTTCGTTGTCCGCCGCTTCGAAATCTTCAATGACCTCAAGCTCCGCCTCGGGGTCCAAATCGGGGCGCATCCTGGCCAGCGTATCGATGGCCCGGCAGCCGTGGGCGACCCGAACGGTCTGCTCGGGATCGACGCCGCGCAACTCCGCCCACCGCGTCCAACTCCGTTCAACCGAACCCAGCGACGAGACCAGTATCCCGTCCATGTCGAACAAGATGCCCTGACAATCGATGGCAACGGGGGAGACGTCAACGGAAGATCCCATAGCTCGATTCTACTTTGCGGGAAGAGTTCATCCCTTGGGCGAGTCTTGGTCCGATCGGCCGGTTTGTGTCTCCTGGGACGCGGCTGAGGGAAAGCCTCCCCGCGGTCCTGCTTGCTGGATACGACTGTCAGGCCCCGTGCAGGATCATGCACTCATCGCTTCGTGAAAACCGGGCGCAAAGTCATGGTTTCAGCCCACGGCGCGCGAAGGTAATCCACTGGGATTCGCAGCGGGCACGCGATCTCTTTGACGGGTTTGGAATCCTTGGCTTGAGCCGGGCAGGGTGGAGCGAGCGCCACCGCTTCGTACCCGGGCTCCGCCGGCGCTCGCCTACTTCTCGTCGGCCATGCTCCATTCGAACTTGGGTGGAATCCCGAATCGAACTTCACCCTGAAGCGCACTCTTTCGCCCGGCGCCGACTGCCTGATTGCGGCCCAGCGTAATCCCGTTGTCCTCGATTTGTGCTTCACCAGACCAACGAAAGAAGTGCGTGGTCGATGGCCGCATGGGCTTCGCAGCCGACGCCCCGGCCCTTCCACCTGCGTTGAAGATCGTCCCGTTCCGCCAATCGAAGCGCAGCCTGCCTTTAGCCGAACCCGCCAGACTCTCCGCGGTAAATCCGGAAAGGCCCACCGTGCCGCTCGCATCGATGGGCCCGCCTGTCCATCGTGAACCCAGCATCTGTCCCACGGCAGCGGCGCTGAGGCCCCTTCCTTCCGCCGTGATCGAATACGACGGCTGCTGCTGGCCGCCATCGGCCCATCGGATGACGCCACGTGCATTCACCTGTCCACCCAGCAGGGACGCCCGCAGATCGGAAAAATCGGCACTGTTTCCGGCGATCTTGATCGTTGTCGAAGCCTGCCGCAGCGTCACGGGCCCAACCTCCAGCGCGTCCGCTTTGACCACGCCATCCATCTCCGGCCACAGCGGCGCCGTGGCGGGATGCAGGCGGTCGAGCAGATCGGAAAGCAGCGTGCCTTTCCGGCGTGCGCCCAGGAACGCCGCCTGCACAGTGGCCGCATCCAGCGACCCGATATGCACCTGGAATTGCGGAATGCAAAGGGACGGCGCCTCCGCGGAATTTGCCGTAAGACAGTTCTTCGGCAAGGTGATGCTCGCCCTGCCCTTTACCGGGCCGTAGGAGAAGTCCACGGGATCCCAGCGCTCTTCGCCGCCCCCGATGTGAAGCGTTGCCTGCGCGATCAGGACATGGTTGGCAAGGAAATCCGCCCGCCAGTTCACGTTGTACAGCGTCACCGTCCCGCTTACGCTGTCGGCTCGCAGGATGGCGCCATCCGCAACCGGTCCAACGGTGGGCTCCTGGGCCGGCCCGGGTGCGGAAATCTCCTCGGGGAGCAGCCATGGGCCCGATGTCTGCAGATTTACGATCAGAGGCCCGCCTGCCAGCCCGTCCGGGATCAGGCCGCCCGCAATTCCCACAGTCTTCTCCACTTCGCGGGCTCGAGCAATACTCGCCGGCCCGTGAATCTCCGCATGGTAGCCATCCAGCGCCAGGCGCAGGTCGGCATCCAGGGGCTCCGTGCCGCCCGCCGGGAGCGACACCGCGCCGGCGAGCATGACTCGCTCCTGCGGGTCGCGAGCAAGCGTTGATGCCGGTTCCAGCACGAACTTCGCCGCCCGCAGGGGTAGGCTCAGGCTGCCGCCGCTCAGAGCGAATCCTTCCACCGTCAGGGCGCCGCTCAGCGGCTCATGGCGATTCGCGGAAGTGGGTTCCTTTACACCCCGTACATGGGCTCTTCCCGGCTCTGGCGGGATTTTCGTAGCGTCATAATCCAGCCGGCCGCTGATACTTCCCGCCGCTTCCAGACTCGGGTCGATCCCGCTGCGCATGGTGCGCAGAAGGTCCAGCCCCGCCCCAACCGGGATCCGGTCCAGCTCGGCGGTCAGTCGCGGCGCCGCATCGCCGCCTGGTAGCTCGCCGGTGAGCCGCAACCGCCCGTTGCCTAATGGCGAATTGCAGGCCAGGCCGTCGAGCGCGCGCTGCCGGTAGTGGTATACGAACCCGCAGTTGGCGTCGAAGTCGAGCGGAGAAAGAGGCACGAATTCAGCACGGTGCACATTGGTCGCGCGCAACCGCGTGGTGACCTGCGCTGCGTCGGGAGTGCCGTTCAGGTGCAGCTCTCCGGCCAGGTCGCCTCGCCAGCCTTTGTCCGATCCCATCAGCAGCCGCGAAAGCTGGCCGAACTGGGCTTCGCGCCAATCGAGATCGGCGTGCAACGGCATCTGGTGCAATGCCGCCGCGCGGCCCAGGCTTGCCTCCAGCTGCACGATTCCGGTGTCGGCCAGGTCCAGATTCACATCGGTCCGCGCCGGCTGGCCACGCAGCCGGATGCGCCACTGGTTCGGGCTCTCCTGCCAGAAGGAGAGATCCGTGTCGATCAGCGAGAAGG
>JAJZNH010000519.1 GCA_021811745.1 Acidobacteriota bacterium | reverse complement strand
TCCCGCAACACTCCTCGTCTGCCCCCGTGCAGGGCAAAGATAGCACCCTGAGGGGGGATGCACAGGAACCCTCGGGCCATTGAAGCTGCTCGCCGACCCTCGTAGATTCTCCTCGTAGTAGGAATTTGAAGGGCAATCGAAAGGAGCGTCAGCAGGCAGATTCAATCTGATCTCTCCGGACTTGTATGAGAGATGCTGATGTTCCTGCGAGTGCGGTCGACTTGAGAAGGTTTTGTGCCAACGGTTCAGGTGTGAGGATTTCCGAAGCCTCATGCAGCGGTTCGATTTGTACTCTGCCAGAAAGAGACCAGCGGGTCTCGCAGGATGTGGAAAAGAGCCATGGGGCTCACAGGGCGAAGCTATATCCGGGAACACCATCAGCAGGGCCGCACATCGCGCGGCGGAAGAGGCGACAATGGCCGACACATGGATGACCGGAACCAGCGAGGGCTCTCCCTGGTGGGCCCTCTATACGCGCCACCAGCATGAAAAGCAGGTGGCGGACACGCTGCTCTACAAGGGCTTTGAAGCGTTCCTCCCCGCCTACGACTCCGTCCGCCGCTGGAAGGACAGACGTAAGGTGCTGTCGCTGCCGCTCTTTCCAGGGTATGTGTTTGTCCGGGGAACGTCCGAGAGAAAACTCGGAATCCTCACCACCCCAGGCGTTCACATGATTATCTGTCGCGGAGATCAGGCAGCCGCCATCCCCGACTCCGAGATTGAGGCCATACGCCGAGTCGTCGAAGGCAAGTTCCCCGCCGAGCCGCATCCTTATCTGAACTGCGGAGACCGCGTGCGGGTAACGCGGGGCGCACTGACAGGGATCGAAGGTGTGCTGGTCCGTAAGAAGAACCTGTTCCGTCTGGTGCTCTCCGTGGACATGCTGGCGCAGTCGGTATGCGTTGAAATCGATGCCGCCGATGTGGAAACCGTGCGCCAGGACAGACTGCCGGATGGAATGCCTCAGAGGATCAGGCCGGAGGCGATGCGGTTCCCGGCTGCGGCGCGGCAACCGCTGAAGGTGGGCGCCGGCGCTTACAGCTCTCCGGCGGTTCGCATTGGATGATCGCCACCCTAAGGAGCTTTTATGCACGCAGCAGCAGGAAAGATGTGGGCCGTCGCGTTTCTGGCGCTGTCGCTGGCAGCCTCGGCGCAGACCGGTACAACTTCGACCTCCGAGCAGTCGGAGGCAGCGGCAATCGCTCCGGTTCCCGCAGCCGCCAGTTCTCATCCGGCCAGCGCCTCCACGCCCGGACACGGTTACGTGATCGGCGATGACGATCTGCTGGCCATCAACGTGTGGAATGAAAAGGATCTGACGCAGTCGATACCGGTTCGCTCCGACGGAAAAATCTCGATGCCTCTGATCGGCGAAGTGCAGGCGGCGGGACGCACGCCGGTGCAGCTCGAAGACAATATCGCCGAGAGGCTGAAGGCCTATCTGACGAATCCGCGGGTCACGGTGATCGTCCAGAAGATGAACAGCCGGACGTTCAACATCCTCGGACGTGTGATGAAGCCAGGCTCGTATCCTCTGACGGCAACAACAACGGTCCTTGATGCCATCGCCGTGGCCGGAGGCTTCCAGAGCTTTGCCAAAGAAAAGGACATCTATATCGTGCGGCCCACGCACGGAGGCGGACAGAAGAGGATCAAATTCAACTACAAAAATGTCATCCGTGGGGTTGATCCGGAACAGAACATTCGGCTCGAACCGCACGATACCGTCATCGTTCCCTGAGTGATATCGCCATGAAGCATCACGCCTGCCTGGCTTTGGCATTGCTGTTGACTGCGTCTGCATGGTCCCAGGAGACTTCTGCGCCCGAGGAACTGTCGGGAGCGCAGGACGCCCAGATGATCACCCCGGCGCCGGTCAGCATCGCCCCCGAAACTGTTCAGCTGGGCGCCGAGCAGCTGAAGAACGTTCTTCGGGGCGATATCGCGGTCAGCGGCTCCTATATAGATAATCTCTTTGCGGGATCCGATTACGGCACGCAAGCCGAGACGACCATTTCCGTGCTGCCCAGGCTTAGCTACAACTGGTCGACGCCAACGCAGAACCGCACCTTCAGCTACTCTCCGGGGTTCAGTTTTTATCAGCCAAGCAGTTCCCTGAACCAGATCGATCAGGTGGCCACCGCGGCGTACAGCTTCCATCCTGCGGAGCACGTAGCCATTACTTTCAACGATCAGTTCAGCGATACAACCAACAACAGCGGACAAGCCTATACCAGCAATATCGCCGCGTCTTACACTCCGGCGCTGGCGCCCGCCTTCGCCCAGTTCATGCAGAATCAGGCGCGCGGCGAAGTCACCGTGCAGACTGGCGTCAATACGCTGTTGGGCGGGTCGGGAATCGTCAGCATGCTGCACTACCCGGATCCGTCGCAGACCGTGGGCCTCTACAATTCCGGATCGAGGGGAGCCTCGGCGTTCTTCAGTCAGCGCGTAGCCCGGCCTCAGTACTTCGGGGCGCAATGGAGTTACATGGAGTACCTCGCCTACCCAAAGCCATCGACGCAAACGGTGCAGACGCACACGCTGCTCGCATACTATTCGCTGTCTTCCGAGCGTGGCGCGCTGCTGTCGGTCGCGGCGGGTCCGGAGTCCTACCGAATCACCGACTCGGCGGCTTCCTCGGTGAAGGTGTCGTGGAGCCCTTACGTGTCGGCCTCCATGGGCTGGCATGCACCTCGTGCCAGCGCCATCCTCACCTATAGCCACATGATCACCGGCGGCGGCGGCATGCTGGGTGTATTCGCCAACGATAACGCCGCGCTCGCGACACGCTGGCAAATGCTGCGGACATGGACTGCCGGCATCAGCGGAGCCTACGCCATGGGTCACAATCCGGAACCCTCTGTGAGAAACAGCATTCGGGGCGGCCATTCAATATTTGGAAGCGCCGTGCTGGACCATGCGATCAACCCCCACCTGTCCGTCCTGCTTGAATACGACCGCTCGCACCAGGCCTATGAAGGCATTCCCTCCATCGCCGCCAATCCGGACAGCAACCGCGGAATGGCATCGCTCGTCTGGCACTTCACTCGCTCCCTGGGATACTAGCTATGTCTGAAGAATTTGCCGAAGAAAAGGCAACGCAATTCGATCCTGGACGCTGGATCGATCTCGCCAAGCGCCGTCATTTGCAGTTCCTCATCCCCCTGCTCGTCGGATGGCTGGCGGTCTGGGGTCTTTCCTGGTTTCTCCCGGTGCGCTACAAGTCGACCACGCTCATTCTGGTGCAGGGACCCACGATGCCGAAGAATTACGTGGTCCCGAACATCACCGATGATCTGCAGGAGCAGCTCCAGACCATCCAGCAGCAGATTCTGAGCAGGACTCGTCTCCTTACCATCATCCGCAAGTTCGACCTCTATCGCGACCCGCAGCATCCGATGACGCAGGATCAGCAGATCAAACGCATGCGCAGCGATATCGGCAAGATCGAACTGGTTCGCTCGCCCAACAATCAGATCACGGCCTTCAGGGTTTCCTATTCCGCGCCGACGCCCAAGGTGGCGCAGGAAATCACCGGTGAGCTGACAAATCTCTTCATTACCGCAAACCTGATCGAGCGGCAGAAGCAATCGGAGCAGACCACCACGTTCATCGAAAAACAGCTGGATCAGGCGCGCAAAAGTCTCGCGCAGCAGGATCTGACCGTGCGTGAGTTCGAATCCGCCCATCAGAGCGAACTGCCCACCCAGCAGGCCAGCAATCTGCAGATCCTCAGCGGATTGCAGGCGCAGTTGCAGAGTGAGCAGGATTCGCTCAATGCCGCAAAGCAGCAGCGCGCCTATTATGAGTCGCTCATTGCCCAGTATCGCTCCAGCCATCCGGAAGAAGAGGCGTCGGCGCAGGGATCCAACAGCTTAGAGGCCATGGACAAGCAGATCGCGGTGCTTCGCGTTCAGTTGGCCGATTTGAGCGCGCGGTATACGAGCAGCTATCCGGCGGTAGAAACCGTCAAGGCACAACTGGCGGCGGCGGAACAACAGCGGAAGGGCATCGTTGCCCGGCAGGAGGCAGCCGCCGCATCGCAGAAATCGGACAACCTCAGCGATGCGGCGTCCGGCGATTCCGCGGCGCTGCTGCAGCGGAAGGGGCAGCTCAAGTCGAGTCAGATCGACATCGCCGGCCGCGAAAGATCCATTGAGAGCCTCTCCGCGCGAATCGGCACGTACCAGGCTCGCCTGAACGCCGCGCCCACGGTCCAGCAGCAGCTTGCTGATCTGACCCGCGGATACCAGCAGTCGCAGGCCAACTATAACGACCTGCTCAAGAAAGAAACGGACTCGAAAATGGCCACGAGAATGGAGCAGTTGCAGCAGGGGCAGCGCTTTACGCTGCTCGACCCTCCCAGCCTTCCTTCGCGGCCGGACTCACCCAACCGCCTGAAGTTCTGCGGATTTGGAATCGCGGCTGGCCTGTTGCTCGGAATTGTGGTGGTCGGCATCCTCGAATTTGCAGACGACCGCCTGCGCAGCAACAAGGAAATTGAAGACATGATTCTTCCAGCCAACATTATGACGGAGGTGCCGGAAGTGATAAGCACGAGCGACGCAGGGCAGAAGAGACGCACGACGGTTGTAGGCTGGACGGTTGCCACCGCCGTGTTTCTCATCATCTTTGCCGGCTCGGTAGTCAGCTACCTTCACGCCTGAAGCAGACCTGGACCATGTATAAGAGCTTCTTCCATCTCGCCCGCAATCCCTTTGACCTCACCCCGAATCCGGAAAGCTTTGTTGCGACCCGCCGTCACAACGAAGCGCTGGCTGCCCTCTATTACGCCATCCGGCAGCACCGGGGATTCGTGGTGGTCACCGGAGAAGTCGGCACGGGAAAGACGATGTTGCTTCGCTGCCTTTTGAACCTGCTCAAAGACAGCCAGGATGTCTCCTACGCTTACCTGTTCAACAGCCGCCTGTCGCCCACCGAATTCCTGCAATACACGCTGGCCGACTTCGGAATCCGCGCGTTCGACCGCAACAAGAGCGAGATCCTCTTCACCTTCGGACAGTTCCTGATCGAACGGGCGGCAAAGGGGCAGACTACCGTCCTGATTGTGGATGAAGCGCATCACCTGTCGGACGACCTTCTGGAAGAGATCAGGCTGCTCTCGAACCTGGAAACAACCAATAGCAAACTGCTGCAAATTGCATTAGTAGGGCAACCCGAGCTCGACCTCAAGCTGGATTCCGTTCATCTGCGTCAGCTAAAGCAGCGGATCGCAGTCCGTACACACCTGGGCCATCTCGACCTGGAAGAAACGTCCGACTACATCGTCCGCAGACTGGAGATCGCGGGCGCCGAGCCGGACGCGGAGCCTATCTTTACCGCGGAGGCAGTCGAGGCGATCCATCGCTATTCGAAAGGGCTGCCTCGCACCATCAATATTCTTTGCGAGAACTCTCTGATTGCCGCCTATGCCTGCGGATCCCGTATCGTTTTGCGGGAAATGGTGGGCGAAGTGGCCGCGGAGTACCGCATGGAAGATGCGGACGACAGCCTGAGACTGCCGGCCACAGCGGACCGTCAGGAGCGGTAACCTCCTGTCCGGGCCTCTCAATTCATCAACCGCGCGAAGAGCAATGTCGCCGATATTCCCGAGATTGCCGCGCCTGTGAGAAAACCGTGAGTCACATCTTCGATGCTCTATTGAAATCCGAAGCCGGTCGAGCCGACGGGCAGATGCGGGCGAATGCCCGCGACATCCTTATGCGCGCTGAACGCCGCGCCGCGCAACAGCGCCGGGTAGACAATCCGGCCGAGGCGATCGTCCCTTCGTTCGGCGAGGGGCCGGACGCAGATTCCAGTGTCTCGCTGCTCGCCGCGGCTGACGTCGCTCCGCTTCTCCCGGAACCGGCGCGAGATGACCCCATGCCGTCGTTCCCGTCGATTGATGTCACGCTGCCCCTCGAGAGCCGCATTGTTGCGGTTGCGGATAAGACCTCGCCGGCAGCGGAAGCCTTTCGTCTGCTCTGCGTTCGCCTTCGCCATTACCGGAAGGGCCACAGCCTGCGAAGGCTGCTCCTGACCAGCACTGTTCCCCAGGAAGGCAAAAGCTTCTCCGCCGCCAATCTTGCATGCACCATCGCGTCCGTCAATGGAGACAAGGTCCTGCTGTTAGAGGGAGATTTGCGGAGGCCGGTCCAGTCCGAAATGTTCGGGCTGGCGGAGATACCTGGGATTCTCACCTGGCTGCAGGGCACGACCGAGCTCAGCG
>JAJZNH010000709.1 GCA_021811745.1 Acidobacteriota bacterium | reverse complement strand
GCGACCTCCCTGCGTGGCTACCCGACCGCTGGAAAACAGCCCAGAAATAGGGCTGGCCCCTTCGTAAGGCCACACTTTGCGGGCTTCATCCGGCCTGGGGTTCACGTAACGCTCACGGCAGTTGCAGCGAGATGGATCTGGAGAACGCGTCCGGCAAGGGCTGGGGGTCGCCTGCGGCGCGGGAGTTGGTGAGCATCGAGGTTGGCGGGATGCTAAGCTGATACATACTTGAGGTCGGTTCCGATCGATATTGTGCGCTTACAAACGGCGACGCTCGAGGGTTGGATGTGGGCGCGAGGCGCGGGCTCAAGCAATCTATCGGAAATTCATTCAGGGGTGAGTGAATGCGAAGAGCGATTTTCTGCAGCCTGATATTGCTTCTACCGTATGTGCTGATCGCGCAGACGAAAGAGTCTGCCGATGCGAACGTACCCTCGGTTCAGGCCGGCGCCGAGTTCTCCATCTACAATCCCGATTTTTACTGTACCAGCAACTCGCCGTTCAGTTGCGGCAATAATCTACCTCTCATCAAGGGCATCGGAGTCTTTGCAGATTACAACATCCACAACCGCTGGGGCGCCGAGGGGGAAGCCAGGTGGTTGCATTGGGATGGCGTAGGGCGTCAGGTGGAGTCCACTTATCTGATAGGTCCTCGTATTCGTGCCTATAGTTGGCGGCGTTTGGATCTCTGGGCAAAGTTTCTCCTGGGAATCGGAGCAATCACGACCGCGAACTACCCCAATCCTCCCTCCCTCAAGGGCACGATGTTCGTCTATGCGCCAGGCGGATCGGTGGACTACAGGCTCAATCGGAGATTCGCGGTTCGCGGCGACTACGAGCAACAGAAGTGGCCAACCTTTGGCACTGGGCCTCCTCACAATCACAGCCTGTCGCCGAATGGATTCAGCTTGGGAGTCGTTTACCGGGTATGGGGCCGCTGAATCATAGGCGGAGAACGAACCTATCCGTCCAGGAAAAAGTGCATCGAGGGGACAAGGGATCTGGCGTCATGGATCGGCACCCATGCGGGCGCGCGCCCAGGTTCGTGGGCGCGATTACGAAATCGCGAAGTCGCGCTACTAAAAGATCGTGACCAGACGCAGGTTGTATTCGCGGCCCGGGCCGACGGCATTGCCGGAGAACAGCCCTCCGAAGTCGAGCAACTCCAGCGTATTGCTCAGGTTTTCGCCGTCGGTCTGCAGGCGCATCGACACTTTGTCCCGATGGTAGAGCTCGGCGCTCACAGAAGCATTCTGCGTGAAGAATGGATGGATGCGGCCGCGATTGAAGTTGAGGTGATTGACCACCGACTGCCCGTATTCCGTGGCATATTGCTGCGGGGTCAGGTTCGCGACAAAAGGCAATCCGCTGTTAAAATCTGCCCCCACGGCCACCCACAGGCGCGGGGCAACCTGGTAGCGGATGCGGCCGCGCACGGTATTGCGCTGGTCCTGCGAGTCCGGGGAATGTCCCCTGAGCTGCCTGGCCGCGTTGATCGCATTGCCGCCGAGAAACAGGCCTCCCGTGACCGGATTCCAGACATTGCCCACCATGTACGAGTAACTGGCAAAGCCGGAGAACCGCCCCCATTGCGCAACTTGCAGCTTGCCCTCCGCGCCATAGATCACCGCTTTTCTGAAGGCGATGGGAAAACTGATCCCTGTACTCAAAATCTGCGAGTCGTCGGCAAAATTGTTCAGGTCGCGGCGGTACATGTTTGTGTCCAGCCGCAGCTTGCCAAACAGTGCGGTGGTGGCTCCCAGTTGGTAGTAGTTTCCCTCGGAAGGCTTGACCGGCAGTTGCAGGATGGGAACCGTGGTATCGAGAGCCTGCGCCGCCGGTGAACTCGACAAAATAATGTTTTCGAACGAGGGCGTTTGGAAGATGCGGTCATAGGAGCCGTAAACCTTGACCCCGGCGGAGGGAAAGTAACGCGAGACGGCAAGGCGCGGACTGACGGCGTTCTGATTCACCAACAGTTGGTAGTGGTCCCAGCGCAGGCCGGCATCGATGGACCAGTTGCCGAACTGGAGGGCGTCTTCGACATAGGCGGCCTGGTCCAGATCCGGGCGGCTGCCGGTAAAAGCGAAGCGGGTGGCGGCGGCGTCCAGGATTCCCAGGTTGATGGGACACCGCGGGTCGGAAGGATCGGCACAGTCGGGGATCAGGTAACTCAGATTTTCGTTCAGGAATTTCGCGTCCGACTCGACGCCCGCTTTCCACTCCTGGTCGTGACGATCGGCGGTAATGCTGGCGTTGAAATAGATTTCTTTGAAGTCGTTGTGCTGGGTGACGATCACAGGCCACGAGGCCGGGTTCGAGTAGAAATCGAGGGAGGTATCGCGGGCCATGCCTCGCAGCGCTCCCATGGCGGTGGGAGAGAAAATGTGCTCAAAGGATGCGATCCCCATGGTTTCAAAATTGTCGCCGGTCTGGAACTGACCCCCGGGAATGAATACGCAATCGGCTGGCTGTTGCCCGGCTGGAAGCGCGGGGCAACCGGCCGTGTTGTTCCCGTTCGGCACATAGGCGCCCGATTGCTGGACCAGTTCGTTGGGAATCGCATGGCGGTCGAGTTCGTGGCGGGCAATCATGGTGAGATGGTTTTGGGACGTGAACTGGCGCTCGTAGTTCAGCGAAAAATCGCCCATGGTGCCGTTGTTGGTGTAGTTCTGCGGAACCACCGGGTTGAGATAGTGGCTGGTCATGTCGCCGGAGGCGCTCACGCCCACCGTGTTTTTCCCCCAGGTGTATTCGTCCTGAGTGTCGATGCCGCCGGTAGCGTAGCTGCCTCCCAACAGGGTGAGCTGGCCGTGCATTCCCGGCTTCTCGTTTTGGAGTGTATCGACTACCACTACGCCGCCCATCTGGCGGCCATACTCGGCGGGAATGCCGGCGGTGTAGATGGTCATGGACTGGATGCCGCCGGCTCCGATCGAGGGGCCCATACCCGGTGAACGGTTGTCGGTGAGCGGGATGCCGTCGATCACAAATTGCGTCTGGTATTCCGATCCGCGCGGGTGCAGAACCGCATTGCCTTCGTACAGCCAGCCCGGTTCGGAGTTGACCAGGTCCTGGATGGAGCGGCCGGGCAGCGAAGTCAGCCGGTCCTGAATCGTTTGCCGGCCCAGATGATTCACCGACCCCGCGCGATAGGGATCGATCAACGTGCCCGACGCGCGGACCGTTACCGACTGGGAAACCTCGCTTATCTTGAGCTGGATGGTGCGGATCACGGGGAGAGCGGAGCGAATCGCGATCGATTCGGTGACCGGAGAAAAAGCCGGCGCGCGGATCAGGACCTGATAGATTCCATACGGCAGCCGCCTGGCATCGATGCTCCCGTCCGCGCCGGTGGTGAATGTCTGGCGATACTGATTGGCCTCGCTGACGAGCTGGACCTGGGATGGGACGGCGTGACCGGAGGGATCGGAGACCTGGAGCCGCAATTCTCCGCTGTTGCTTTGGGAAAGTGCGGGAAGGGCGATCGCCAACAGCAAAAGGCCGTATCGTTTCACGAACCTGACCTCACGATTCCGGGCCCTTTCCGCCTGAGGCATTTTCTTTCAAAGAAATGGGGAATACGGGATGTAGGCTTGTATCTTGGAAATACCCGTTGACTCAATCCTGGTCCATGTTTTTCATCGCGCGGCCAGAAAAAACTGAACCGGCGGAGAAGGAATCCAATTTCCACGATTATATAGACGCGAGGATCCATCCCGCGGCTTCGACTGCGCAGGCCTTGCCGCGCCAGCCGCCCAAAAACCGATGGCAAAATTCCGGCGTTCGGGGTATCATCGCCTTCGATTTATCCACAGGGGTTCGGGAGATGCTGCACGCGCTGCGCGGTGGCCGAATGCGCCGGGCGCGGAAGGTCCGTGCAGCCGGCGCAACGTTCTTTCTCCCGGCATCGCATCCCGGCATAGCCCCGCCACGACCGGCGCCGCCGGCAGAAGAACCCGATTCCACGGCGCCAGGCCCATCGCTTCAGCAACCACAGGAGCTCGAAATGAAGGCGATTTCAAGACGGAAGTTCATGCAACAGGCCGGCCGCGCCGGATTAATCGCCGCCGCCGCGCCGGCACTGGGCCGCTTCGCCGTCGCGCAAAGCGAGGGCCCCACCCGCGTCATCGTCGATTCCTCGCGCCAGATCTCCACCATCGATCCTCACATCTGGGGCTCGTTCCTGGAGCACCTGGGCCGCGCCATCTATGAAGGCATCTACGAGCCCGATTCGAAGTTCGCCGACGCCAACGGCTTCCGCACCGACGTGATGCAGGAGGTGAAGGCGCTGGGCGTGCCTATCATCCGCTATCCCGGCGGCAACTTTGTCTCCGGCTACCACTGGCTGGACGGGGTGGGGCCCAAAAAGAACCGGCCCGTAGTTCTGGACCGCGCCTGGAACACGCTCGAGACCAACCAGTTCGGCACCGACCAATTCGTCACCTGGGCGCACGCGGTGGGCGCCGAGCCGCTGTTCGGGCTCAACTTCGGCACCGGCACGGCCGAAGACGCGGCGGCGCTGCTCGAATACTGCAACGTGGAAAAGGGCACCAAGTGGAGCGATCTGCGCCGCGCCAACGGCTACGCCCAGCCCCACAACGTGAAGTACTGGTGCGTGGGCAACGAGATGGACGGCCCCTGGCAGATCGGGCACATGCCGGCCCGCGACTACGGGCTCAAGGCCATCGATGCGGCGCGGCAGATGCGCGCCGTCAATCCCACTATTAAGCTCATCGCCTGCGGATCGAGCGGCCCCTTCATGCCCACTTACATCGAGTGGGACCGCACCGTTCTTGAGCAGTGCTACGACGGCGTCGACGGCATCTCGCTGCATCGCTACTTCGGCAACAACGAAGAGACCCATTACGACAGCCAGATCTACATGGCGATGAACCTCGCCATGGATCGCCAGATCGAGGAGATCGCGGATGTATGCGATACGGTGCGCGCCCACAAGCGCTCGCCCAAGCAGCTCTTCCTCTCCTTCGACGAGTGGAACGTGTGGTACCGGGCGCGCGGGGGCGATTTCGCGGACGGCCACGGCAAACCCGCGCCGCACCTGCTGGAAGAGCAGTACAACCTGGAGGACGCGCTGCTGGTGGGCGGCCTGGCCAACTCGCTGATGCGCCACTCCGATCGCGTGAAGGTGGGCTGCCTGGCGCAACTCGTCAACGTGATCGCGCCCATCATGACCAACGAGAATCGCATCCTGCGCCAGACTATCTACTATCCCTATGCCTGGGCGATCCAGTATGGGCGCGGGCGGGCATTGAGCCTTCAACCCGAAGGCCCCGGCTATGAAGTGGCCTCGCTCGGCCGCCCCACCGAGGACAACGGCGTTCCCATCCCCGGGTTCGGCATGGTTCCGTACCTGGACGTCACCGCGGTATGGGAGCAGGAGAAGGGAACCGCGACGCTGTTCGTTCTGAATCGCGATCTCCAGAACGAGCGGGAGCTGGAGATTGCATGGCACGACCTGACGCCGGCCGGCGTCGTGGCCTTTCACACCATCACCGGGCCCGACCTGAAGGCGCTGAACACCTTTGCCGATCCCAAGCGCGTGGTTCCGCAGACACTGGAGAATCCAGCGCCGGGAGCGAAGATGACGGTCAAGCTGCCGGCGCGGTCTTACTCGGTGCTGTCGCTGCGCGTGTGAGCGCATTCAGCAACCGTATGGCTCAGAAACAGCCAGGCCGCATCAGGTTGATGCGGGTAAGAAATTCGTTCGCGGAATAGACGCCGTTGCAGTGCTCGCCGGGAATGCCGTACACCAGCACCCCGCCCAGTTCGTGCAGCGCCTCGAAGACGCGCACGCGATGGTCGCGCTGCACCAGGTCGCCCGCGGCCGAGAGCCCCGCCGGTCCGCTGCCCACAATGGCCACGCTTCTGCCTGTCGCCTGCGCAATCGCCGGCAGCCCGAGCTGCCCTCTCGACCGCTCAAAGTCGGCGATCAACCGTTCCAGGTTTCCGATGGCCACCGGCTCGCCTTTTTTGCCAACCGTGCAGCCACCTTCGCACTTGTGCTCCCGGGGGTACACGCGGCCGGGTTGCGCACGCGGGAGCTTTGCCGGCGGTACTTGGAGGGAGGCAATTCGTGTCAGCTCCGCGATCTGCGCCCGGCTTGTTCATGCACAAGTAGAATCAAAACAAGGAACCAAGCTATTTGTGGAAGAGGAGACAATGCATGAAGGGTATTTTCGTTGTGGGAGCCGGTCCCGCAGGCATTTTTGCCGCCCGGCTGAT
>JAJZNH010000789.1:2388-6254 GCA_021811745.1 Acidobacteriota bacterium | reverse complement strand
AGTCCAGGACCGCCCAGATCTTTACAACTGCTCCCTGATTCCCGTTTTTACATCGCCGGCCTGACCGGCTTTTTCGCGTGCGGGTCGGCTTCGACGCCCGTAGCCTGGAGATCCGATTGGCGGTCCATCCACTCGTCGAGCCGGGAGCGCTTGAAGCGCCAGCGGTTGCCCAGCTTGAAGGCGGGAACGAAACCCTCGGAGGCGTACTTGTAGAGCGTATCGGGAGAAATGCCCAGGTAGTCGGAGGCTTGGCGAATATCCATGACCTCGCGTACTTCGGGGACGAGCAGGTTAGAACGGGCTGCGGCGTTTCGCATAATTGCCTCCGGGAGGAGAATAAAGACTCCGCGCAAATCCCGGCAGCGCTGCCGGTAATCCTGTATATAACGCGAATTCATCCGTCAATTCAAGGATTTTTCCGGAAATTACAGGAAAATCACAGGTTTTCCCTACTCAGATCCGGGGAGCAACCGCAACAAAGGCTACCCTGAGCCCACTCTGTTGGGCCAGACACTCGCTCCACCCCAAGCGCTTGAGCTGTTTGGTTAAATGGTGCCGGATGCGCCCGTTGCGCGCTTCCAAATCCCCGGATGGAAGTCAAAGCTGGGCTAATTCTGCTCGTCGCGGCGCTGGAGCGTGGGCCTGTCAGTCGAATTCGAGCCGTCCTGATTCGAACTGTCCTGCCCATTCTGGCTTCCATCCGGCGACGTGCTGGCACGACGCAGTGACGGCTTTTGCGGATTTCTCGTCTGCATGAGACGGCGCTTATTTTCAATCCGCGCCAGCCGCGCCTTCACGTCGTTAAACTCCGAGGTCGTCACCAGGTACTCGCTCTTCGGCGGCAGGATATGCTCGATTTCTTCCTGGGTGGCTACGATGCGGTCCGGTGTCTGAGGATGGTCGGCAAATATTTTGGAGACAAGACCCGGCTTGCGCTTCTCCAGGGCCTCAATCTTCTCGAAAAAGTCGATGAACGCCTGCGGATCATAACCCGCCTTGTAAAGGTATTGCACACCCAGAAAGTCTGCCTGTGCCTCGAAATCTCGCGAGAACTTCAGGAATGCGACGGGGATGGCAAGCGACGACGCCTCGTAAATAGCGTAGCCCGTCCAGCTGTACCCGGTCATCATGATGAGCGGAATAGTGCCTATTTGCGCGTAATTCATTCGCGTCATTTCGCGGGCCGCGTGATGAGCGCATACATGGGCAATCTCGTGAGCCATCACTCCAGCCAGTTCGGCCTCTTCGTCGGCTGCCAGAATCAATCCGGAATTGACGTAGAAAAAGCCGCCCGGCAGAGCGAAGGCGTTAATTTCATCCGTATCGACGACCTTGATTGTGAACGGCACCTTGCAGTCGGAGTTCTTTACGATATTTTGCCCCATGCGGTTCACGTATTCGTCTACCACCGGATCGGTGATAAAGTGCGTGGTCTTTTCGATCTGATCGGCATACTGCTTGCCCATCTTGATCTCGGAATCGGTGGAATACCAGTTCCCCAATCCGCGTCCGCCGATGTTACGGCTGCCCACGGCGTTCACGTCCTCGATGCTGCCCTTCTTGACCTTGATCAATTCGCCGCCGACCGGAACCACCTTGTTCGGATCGAAATTCTTGGGAGCGGTGTCGCCCTTTACCGCCGTCGTTCCGGGCGCAGACTTCTTATCCTTCTTGCTCTTTTTGTCCTTCTTGTCGTTCGTGGACTGCGCGGAGTTGGCGCTCGCCTGCGCACTCGTTGTGGTAGCGGACGGTGGGATATCGCCGCTCACAGGAGTGGTTCCCGGAGCCGGCTTAGCCTCCGGAGCGGTTGTTGAGCTCGCCGGAGCGGCGCCACCGCCGGAGGTCGCCGCAGGCTGTTGCGGAGTCGCTGCGGGCTGCTGTGGAGTCGCCGCAGGCTGTTGCGGAGTCGCTGCGGGCTGCTGTGGAGTCGCCGCGGGCTGCTGCGCAGAAGTTGTGTTCGCTGAAGACGCACCCGTGCCCGAGGATTGCGCCGAGAGACCCGTAGCCAGCGCCAGCGAGAGCGCAAGCCCTGTCAACGGCAATACACTCAAAGCCTTTGAAAATCCCCGCATGACTCTACCTCCGGCGCCCACTCTTTTGCCCTTACAGCGGACTCCCGCACTATATTTAGACTCTAGTATCCGTCTATTTGGCAACACGGAGCAGAAATATTTCAGCCACGTCACGAAACCTCCGCTAGCTGGGGAGTGCATTGGATTTGCTCGGGTCATGGTTCGTCTCTCTTGGAGGCTGCAACCGTCTGATTTAGAGTGGAGTGCACGCGGAATCGGAATCACGGAGGGGCTTTGCGCCGTACAATCCTGTTGTTAATTTTGATGGCCGTCAGCGGAGTTGCCTGGTCCGGGTCCCGTCCGGCCCGCCCGCCTCGGAATCCTTCATTAACCGTGGTGAAATCCCATCCTTCTCCCGGCACATCCGCGCGCAAAGCTCCCACATCGCCCGCTGCCCCCGCAGGGCCCGTCTTCGATGCCACGACCATGGGGTCTCCGATCCTGCTCGAAAAGGGCTGGCGCGTCGGGATCACATCCAATCTCGCGGCGGCAACCACGCAGTTTGACGACTCAGCCTGGGCAATCCGGGACGCAAAAAGCCTGATCGAAGAAGTAAGCGAGGAAGCAGGGACCGGCGACGCCCTGGGCCCGGCGCCCGGCGCGTCGCCGCAACGGCGCCGGGGACGCCTGTCCCCGCGCCGATATGCATGGTTTCGCCTCCACATCAAGCTGGCGCCCAATCACGGCCCGGTTGCGCTGCTGATCAGGCTTCCTGTATCGCACAACACTTCCATCAGTATCGGCACGGTCGGGCCGGGCGCGGACGTCTTCGCCAATGGCAAGCAAATTCATCCCGAAGGACCGCATGGGGACGCTCCACAGCACTACCAGCAAATCTCGCGCATCTACAATCTGAATCTTCCGCCCTCCGAGACTTCCCTGACGCTCGTCGTGCGAACTCTTTACATTCCCTTTGGATTCAGTTCCTACACCAGCTTCTTTGCCAACCGCAGCCTTATCCTGGGACACCCTGCAGATCTGGAACGATCCCTCAAGCTCTGGTCCAACAACACCCTTTTTGAGCGCCTGCCCCGGCTGGTGGCCGCTGTGCTGCTGGTGGCCCTTGCGGCGTTTCTCCTGGCGCTCTATTTTGTGCAGAAAGGCCATATTGAATACCTGTGGCTGGCCTTGCACGAACTGCTGCAGGCGCCCATTGCATTCATCGAACTGGCCGGCAGTTCCGCCCGTCTCGACAGCCTGTGGTACGCGGCTTCATCGCTGCAGCTGGTAGTGATTTCCGCCTACCTTTACTTCGAGTTCCTGATCGCATTTCTCTCGTTGCGCAGGCGATGGTACATCCAGACGCTGCGTTTCACCGCGCCCATCCTGGCCGGCGTCGGCCCCACTCTGCTTATGGTGGGACACAGCAGGTCCATCGGTATTGCCCTGCTGGCCGTCTTTCTGGGCAGCTCCATCTGGATTGCGGGATGGTCCATCTTCGTCCTCATCACGTTGACCGCCGCGACCGTGCGCCGCAACTTTGAGGCCGGCCTGCTGCTGTTTCCCCTGCTGCTGAGCTTTGTGGGCATCATCGAGCCGGTGGTCACCGAGGGCATGACCGATTGGACCGGGCATCCCTACCACTCCCCGCTTACGATTCAGGCGGGACCGATTCCGATTCACTTCTCCTCCATCGCCGACTACACGGGCATTATCGCCATCGTTCTCATCATCTTCTTCCGTTTCCTGCGCATCCACCGCGAGCGGGAACGCGCCGCCAGCGAGCTGGCCGCCGCGCGCAGCATGCAGGAACTGATGATTCCCCAGGAAAAAGTGGCGACGCCGGGCTTCGAA
>JAJZNH010000789.1:0-2378 GCA_021811745.1 Acidobacteriota bacterium | reverse complement strand
CCGGCCCACGAGGTCGGAGGCGACTTTTTCCATGTGCAGGCAGGCGGGGACGGCGGATTGCTCGTGGTCATCGGCGATGTGGCCGGCAAGGGACTGAAGGCCGCTATGAGCGTCTCCATGCTGATCGGCGCGCTCCGCCACACCACCGAACGAAACCCGGCCAGGATTCTCAATTCCTTGAACCGCGTACTAGCCGGCAACGAAAGCTTTACCACCTGCATGGCTGCATGGTTTGGAGACAGCGGTGAAGTCGTGCTGGCCAGCGCCGGCCATTTGCCACCCTACCTGAACAGCCAGGAAATCACGCTTCCTGGAGGGCTGCCTCTGGGCGTCGTGCCCGAGGCTGGTTATGAGGAGGTACGGATCTACCTGCACCCCGGCGATCGCCTGCTGCTGATCTCCGATGGCGTGGTCGAAGCGCGTCAGTCCTCTGGCGAGATCTTCGGCTTCGACCGCATGCACAATCTGAGCAACCAGTCAGCCTATTATGTGGCGGAAGCCGCAAAGTCCTTCGGTCAGGAGGACGACATCACCGTGCTCAGCGTGAAGCGCCTCGCGCAACCCGCGACGGCATAGCGCGCGCGTCTACGAGGTTCCGGCGCTCTTGCGGCGAGTAAGCACGAAAGACTTGCGCCGGTCGATCGAGGCATGATCGATCTGCTTCCAGAAGCCGACAAAATAATCGATCGCCGAGATCGTGGAGACCAGTACCGTGAAATAGATGGCGGCAATGGCGATCCACTCCACCGGAATGACGAGCACACCTATCTCCCACTGATACCACTGGTGCGCCAGAATGGCCGAAACCACCGAAACGATCTGAACCACCGTCTTGAGCTTGCCCAGATCGCTTGCCTGGATGGTGAAGCCCTCTGAGGAAGCAATGGAGCGTAATCCGGAGATAAGAAACTCGCGGCCAATAATAACCACGGCAATCCAGACCTTGACCACTACCGGGTTGTAAGCAACCAACGCGATGAGAGCCGCTGTCACCAAAACCTTGTCGGCCAGCGGATCAAGCAGCATGCCTATCGTCGTGATCTGCCGCCGCTTGCGCGCCAGATAGCCATCCAGGCCGTCCGTGATGGAAGCCAGGATAAACAGGACGGATGCCGCGATCTCCTGTTCGCCGCTGGACCCTCGCCACGGAAAGCGCGACGACAGTATCCACAACAGCAAAGGGATCATGATGATCCGGCTCATCGTGATGGAGTTGGGCAGATTCACTCGCTTCAAGCCCCAGGGGAGACAAATCTCGAATGTTGTTTCATTATTGCACCGTGCGCCCTCATTCTGCATGAAGATTGCGGCAATGTTCATAACGTGGCGAGCAGAACCGGACCACATCCTCATGCATCTGTCCCAGCGCCTCAAAAGCGCCCGTTACGAATCCGCGTTGCTGATGCCGGAAGAAGCTCCGCGAACAGACGCCGTACTCCTTCCCGCCTCATCCGTAAAATGCGCATCCATCAGACTCTGCTCGGCGCACTCTGAACAAAGAGCGGAACAGGCGTCATGCCCATCCCGCTCGTCGAGTCACTCATTGTCGCCAGCCCGGCGCCCGGGCAGACTCATGCGTAAATACCTCTCTGGCGTATCGTAAACGCCACGCGGTCGATTGCCAGCATGTAGGCGGCGATGCGATTGTTCACATTGTGCGCCTCGGCGTAGCGCACTACGTCGTCGAAGCTGTCGCGCAGGATGGACTCAAGCTGCTCATTGACGATGGCTTCCTTCCAGAAATACCCCTGCCGGTCCTGCACCCACTCGAAATAACTGGCCGTAACGCCGCCGGCGTTGGCCAGAATGTCAGGCACAACAAAGATGCGCTTTTCAGCCAGAATCTCATCGGCAACTGCCGTGGTCGGCCCATTGGCGCCCTCGACAATGATCCGCGCCTTGATCTTATCGGCGTTGCGGCTGGTAATCACATTCTCCGTCGCGGCGGGAATAAGGACCTCGCAGTCCATCACCATCAGCTCATCGCTGGGAATCGCGTCGGCACCGCGAAAGCCAAGGATCATGCCATTACGGTACTTGTATTCGATCAACTGCCGGATATCGATGCCGTTGGAGTTATACAAGCCTCCATCCTTCTCGGCAATACCGATGATTTTGTAGCCGTTTTCCATGAGCAGGCGGGCCGAGTTGGAGCCCACATTGCCAAATCCCTGGATGATGACGCGGCAGCCGTCGACATTCATATTGTGGTAGCGGAGGCTTTCGCCGCAGGCCACCATCACGCCGCGCCCCGTGGCCTCGATGCGGCCGCGCGAGCCGCCGATGTTGAGCGGCTTGCCCGTGACGACACTCGTGACCGTGCGCCGCGCGTGCATCGAGTAGGTGTCCATGATCCACGCCATGGTCTGCTCGTTGGT
>JAJZNH010000162.1 GCA_021811745.1 Acidobacteriota bacterium | reverse complement strand
CGGATCCGTGCAGCTTGAGGACCAGTTGGCTGTGGTCAACGCGGCGCTGGCCAAGTATCCGCAATTGGACCCCAAACGGATGGGATGGTGGGGCTGGAGCTGGGGCGGCAGCTTTACGCTCTATGCCATGACGCACTCGGATCGCTTCCGCGCCGGTGTCGCCGTGGCGCCGGTGACCGACTGGCGTAACTACGACTCAATTTATACCGAGCGCTATATGAGCCAGCCCTCGGAGTTCAAGTCAGGATACGAGACTTTCTCGGTAGTCAACTCAGCAGAGCATCTGAAGGGACGACTGCTGCTGGTACACGGAACCGGCGACGACAATGTGCACTTTGAGAACACCGTGCAGTTTGTGCAGAAGCTGATCCAGGCCGGAATCCCCTACGATTTGCAAATCTATCCGCGCAAGACGCATTCAATCGCCGGGCCGATTGCGCGGACACATCTGTACAACAGCATTCTGGCGCACTTTGAACGGTATCTTAAGCCGCCGGCCACGGCAGGAAATGATCAGTGAGCGAAGACAACGCTCCACCGCAAGGGCCGGGAACCACTCCAGCCAGACGAAGCTTACCTGTCGTCTGACAGGATGATTTTCCCTGCTCTCCCCTTGGCTATAACCTGGCGTTTGGGTGGCGTTCGCCAGAGAACGCTTCTATTTAAAGTGCAACGATGCGACCGGCCTTGAAGCTACACCTCGTGACGGTGAAAAATCTCATCCTTATCGCGGCAGGAGCAGTTGGAGCACTCCAGACAGCAGATCAGGAAAACGGCGACCCCCACCGTAACCAGCACCGCTAGGACGCTCGCATTCACCACTAACCAATGAGCCAGCGTGTTCATACTCATGACCCTATCCAGAACTCCCCCACGAAGAAACGCTAGTAGAAAAATCCGTGGACACTATATTTGACGTTTCAGTGCCACCCTAGGTTTTCCATCTGCAATTTTCCCGGTATTAGTATTTACACTAACACCCACTTGTTGTCCGGAGAACAAAAGGCGAACATATCTCTCAATGGCGAACGATTCGAATTCCGTCCCGTCGCCCATTTCTACGGAATGGCCGGAGGAGCTTGCCGACTTAAAGCTACCATCCGCACCCGCTCCGCAGGAAGCCCTGAGTGTGCCCTATGTGAACTGGCTTTTCGTCGATCTGAACTCCTACTTTGCCTCGGTCGAACAGGAGGTTCGGCCAGAGCTGCGCGGGCGGCCGGTGGGCGTGGTGCCCACGATGGCTGATACCACCTGCTGCATCGCGGCAAGTTATGAAGCGAAGGCCTTCGGAGTGAGGACGGGAACGATCGTGGCCGACGCCCGACGGATGTGTCGCGATCTGGTTCTGGTCGAGGGGCGCCATGAGCTTTACACCGAATACCATCACCGGATTGTGGAGGCAGTTGAGAGCTGCCTGCCGGTGACGGCGGTATGCTCGATCGACGAGATGGCCTGCCGTCTGATGGGCCGCGAGCGGCCGCTGCTGGCGGCGCTGGAACTGGGCCGGAAGGTGAAAGCGCGCATCCGGGAGCAGGTCGGTCCCATGCTGCGCAGCTCCGTCGGACTGGCCACGAATCGTTACCTGGCCAAGGTTGCCAGCGACATGGAGAAGCCGGACGGGTTGGTGGCGCTGCCGCTGGATATTCTGCCCGGCGCGCTGCGCCAGCTTACGCTGCGGGATTTGCCCGGCATCGGCGCGCGCACTGAGAAGCGCCTGAACGAGCGCGGCATCCGGACCATGGACGACCTGCTGGCCCTGGACAGCGAACATGCCGGCGAGATATGGGGCTCGGTGTGGGGCGAGCGGCTCTGGCACTGGCTGCGCGGCGAAGACTTTGAAATGGCGGAAACGGAGCACCTGAAGTCGCTCAGCCACCAGCACGTGCTGGCTCCGGAGATGCGCACCGAAGAAAAGGCCTGGGCCGTAGCACACAAACTCCTCCACAAAGCGGCAATGCGCTTGCGCTCTCATGGATTGTGGGCGAGTGGAATTGGCCTGGCGATCGGATTCGCGGTGCCGCGCAGTGAGAATGCGCCCGTCTCCCGTTTTGGCGTGCCCACGCGCGGCTGGCACAGCGATCTGCGACTGGTCGAGTGCCAGGACAATCCAACGCTGATTGCGGCACTGAGCCGGCTGTGGGCCAGCCGGCCGGCGGGCAGGCAATACGAGCATCCGTACTTCATTGGCGTGCAGTTGAACGGCCTGGTCCCGGATCGGCTGCACACGTTGAACTTGTTTGAGGGGCAGGAAGAAGGACAGAGCCGCGCGCGGTTGCTCGAAACCATGGATGCGATTAATAACAAATACGGCCTGACCACGCTGGCGCCGGCCACCATGCTGGCGGCTTACAAGGCAGCGCCCACCCGGATCGCATTTCATAGCATTCCGGAGCTGTTTTGAAACTGGGACTTCCCAATGTTTTGCCTGCTGCCTTTAGCTGATGACCTCAAATTTCTCGACGGCGGCGAAGCTTGCGCCGCGATTGGTGATGCGAAGGGCGTGCGACCCCTTGCCGAGGCCACTTATAGCAAAGGCTTGCACGTGGGAGATTCGGGGAAATGTCGCGGTCAGCAGATTCAGGCTCGCGCTCTGGTGACCGTCGAGACTCACCTCCACGTGGCCGAATTCAGGGCCTTTTTCGGTATAGAAGGCGATGCCCGTTCCGTCAAACTTCAGCTCTGCCGAGCTTCCCTGGGTATTTGTATATCGCGTATGCCGGCTCAGGCTCGTCAACCGCTCATTTCCGCCATGCCATTGGCCGTGGTAGGTGATGCGCGGGTCATCAGCGCGAATGGTTTGCGCGGGCGGCGCTGACTCCGTGCGCAGGATCAGCGGAATCTCCCACATTTTGTAGAGGCCCGAGGGAACATCCTCAAACGGACAGCCGGCGGTAAACATCGACATTCTGATCTCGGAGCCTTCCCGCTGCTGAAACCGGGCGCAGAGGCTGGGACCGTACATATGACCGCTTGAGATGAACCTGTCCTCGTGCGAGCCGATCAGCGTCCACGGGCTCCAGAGTTGCTCGGCCTGATAGAAGTCATACCGCATCCGGTTCGGCTCAAACCATTTGGTCAGCTTCGCAGTGTTATACCAGGCCACAAGCAGGTAGCGATTGAACGCGGGAATATAGCAGATAGGCCCCTGGCCGCAATGCGCGAGTGCGGCAAGGATCGGGTGAGCATCCGCGATGTGGCCGGACCAGTTCGTGTCGCGGCTGCCGTCGCCACCGGTGTAGTACGACCAATCCGCGCTTTGCAGCGCCGGAAGTTTGCTCCGTTCCACCCGGCCCAGGATGTACTTATCGCCATCGTTCCAGAAGCCGTTGGTGGAAGAGGCATAGACGTACCGGTCGGCTCCATCGTGCGATACCGCTCCGCCGTTACGGCCGTAGTGGACGAAAAACGGAGCGCCGAAGGCCGGGCCGGGCCACATGGGCCGGCTGTAGTTTTCCTCCGCCGGCCGCGTCCACGTCTGCCCGCGATTCGTGGACTTGATGAGGCTGCTGTTGACGGCTGTCTGGCGCATCAGCGGATCGCCGCTGTCTTTACCATAGGTATTCCGGGAGACGAACGCGTAGAAGACGCCGTCGATGCACTCCTGGCCGCAGGCCTTCCAGGTGGCGCCATCGGGGCCTTTCTGCCCGCTTCTTCCATAGGCGTCCATGCTGTTGACTGACGAGCCCGCGAGCCCATCGCAGACGCTGCCTGCAAGCTTGTTGAAAGCCAGATTGCGCTTCTCGGTGCCGAAGCCGCGGCCATCGCAGTTGAAGGCGTAGAGATTGCCGTCGTCCGCCCAGAAAGGATCCCACGTGTCGCCGTTTGAGTGATCCCATTTGTGAATATTGTTCAGATCCAGAAAGACCTGACGAATGCGCTCAGGTTTCGTCGTTGCGGCCAAAGCAAGGGGGGCATGTTCCATGCAGGAAATTCCTGCCGCGGCAGCAGCGGTTTTGAGGAACATTCTGCGGCTATGGACAGAATCCGTGCGATTCTCTCGGAACATCATGCAATCCTCAGGCGCCAGTGTAGCGGCGGAGCAGGCTGCGTAAAAAATCCTTGTCGCCACGGCGGCTGGAGCGGCATACTCCCAAAACACGTCCGCGGAAGGGAGCCAGTTCGCTCTCCTGAAGGAACACCGGCAAAGTTCCGGATGGTGCAGTGGCGCGCCATCGGTATACATTGGATGGTCCGCTGATGATGGGGAGATGCCCGCCGCCAGGATGCTCCGACTGTGGGCAATTTGCGGAGAAGGAGAAGCCAGATGAAACATCTGATCCTGATTGCATTGCTTGGCTCATGCCTCGCGCTTCCGGCCCAGGAAACGCGCCATGAAGTAATTCATTCCTCCGGCAATCCGGCCGTGGATGCCAAGCCCAACAGCCCCAGTGTCCCTGACGCAGTTGCTGTCACCGGGCATTTTCAGCGGATCGTCCTGCTCCGCTTCAAGTACAAAACCGATCTGCTGGCGGGCCTGCAGAGGATGATCCGTCAGGAGAAGATTCGCAACGCCGTGATTCTCTCCGGCTTTGGCTCGGTGCGGGGCTACCAGGTTCATCAGGTCTCGAACCGGGACTTCCCCTCGCACGATCTGTTCGTCAAGAATCCAACCGCGCCGGCGGACATCATCGGCATGAGCGGCATTGTGATGGACGGCAGGCTGCATCCTCACATTACGCTGGCTAACGAGGACAAGGCATTCGGTGGCCACCTGGAACCGGGCACCACGGTCTTTACCTTCGCGGTCGTGACGCTCGGTGTCCTCGAAGACAACCTCGACATGAAGCACTTTGACGACTCGACGTACCGGTAGGTCAGGGAACAGGGATCAGGGGCCGTGATGCAGGATCGGAAATGGTTGGCGCGGGGCCGAGGGCAGTTGCGGATTCCTCCCCTGTACTGGCTTTGATCTTTCGTGACTTACGAGGGGTGAAGCCTTGTCGAGGGGCGCTTGTGCGTCCGGGCGGAACTGCGGAAGCCGTTCAAATCGCCTGATTTCGCACAGCGATGACCTCATTTTGCACCGCTGTCCGGCCTTGTTCCCCGCTTCGACGGGGGCTAGGCTTGGGGAAGAGGCGTGCAACCGGAGCGCCAGGCCCTGGTGCTGGACGAATTCCGGCGGAAAACAGCCCGGAAATCCACGCTGTGATGGGCTGTTTGGAGCTTTCCACAAGCAAATCCCGGCATTGAGAAGCAGGATGCGGCAGATGACAAAGAAATACAAGATATTGTGGCCGGGTGTTGACATCCACCATAGACAGCGGTATTTTTTCATCTGCGGCTGTAAACGGACTGTTAAGAAGCCATGGCGCCAGAACCCGCCGAGAGGCCGCTGAGACATTCAACTCACGGTATTTTCCGTTTTCCGCTTTTTGTTCTCCGCAAGATTCTTACGCGGTTTCCTTCCCGGCCGTTCTGCAGTGGGTGGAGGGGCGGGTCATCACCAAGTTTGCCCATGAGAGAGGATCCCATGAACGAGACATATCTTCAGACCACAACCGGTTCCTTCCAGACTCCCTACACGCAACGGGGCCTGACCTTTTCGCGCCGCTTCTCCAGGGAAGGCGTTTCTCCTTACGATGAAATCCGCTGGGAACGGCGCACCGCATCCATCAGTGACACCAAGGGCAACACGATCTTCGAGCAGAAGGACGTGGAGGTGCCCATGGACTGGTCGATGACGGCGACCAACATTGTGGCCTCGAAGTACCTGCACGGGCAGCTCGGCACGCCGGAGCGGGAGACGGGCGTGCGGCAACTGGTAGGGCGCGTGGCGGAGACGATTCGTGACTGGGGTATGTCCGGCGGCTACTTTGCCACCGCGGCCGATGCGGCTATCTTCCACGACGAGCTGGTCCACATGCTGCTGACCCAGAAGGCGGCCTTCAACTCGCCGGTCTGGTTCAACGTGGGTTGCGACCGGCTGGAACCCGAGGCGGACGGACAGAATTGGCACTGGGATCCGGTCACGGGCGGCGTCAAGTACTCAGCCACGGGCTACAAGAATCCGCAGTGCTCGGCCTGCTTCATCAACGCGGTCGATGACTCGCTGGACTCGATTCTGACCCTGGCCAAGACCGAGGGGATGCTGTTCAAGTGGGGCTCGGGGACGGGCACAAACCTTTCATCGATCCGCGGATCGATGGAGCTGCTCTCGGGCGGCGGGCAGGCTTCCGGACCGCTCAGCTTTATGCGCGGGTACGACGCCTTCGCGGGCGTCATCAAGTCCGGCGGCAAGACGCGCCGCGCCGCCAAGATGG
>JAJZNH010000595.1 GCA_021811745.1 Acidobacteriota bacterium | reverse complement strand
CCAGTCAACGCGGTCGAAGATTGCGTGCGCCAGCTCCACAATCTCCGGATCGTGGCTGAAGTGCTGCTTGCAGGTCAAAACCCCGCACAGCAGAATCGCCGTGTCTACCGAAGAAACTTCAGAATCCCAAACCCGCTCCCCGGTATTGATGTTGGTGAAATGGAAGAAGAATCCGCGATGCGTAGGCAGCTTGTGCCACAAGAACGAGAGCGTCCGGACAATGCGCAGGCGGGCATCGGGATGAGAAACAAAGCCTCGCTGATGCGCGATGCAGATCGCGGTAAGGCCGAAGCCGGTGGAAGCGATACTGCCAACGATGCTGGTATCGGTGGCACGTGCGTTGCATCGGTCCTTGATCAAACCCGTCTCGGGATTGGTCTGTTCCCAAAAGAACTGAAATGAGGCCTGCTCCAGTCCGTTGAGGAAGTCCTCGTCTTGCGCGGTGAGAACCGTCGGTGCAGGCAGGACTGCGGGCTGCGGTCCCTCGGCGGAGGCGTTCTGCGCAAACGGCAACGAGAGTCCGCTCAGCAACCCAGATCGGCGGAACTGCGGCCCCAGCGACAAACCCGCCATCCCCCGAAGCAGCGTTCTCCGGGAGATTCCGTTATGTTCAGGATCCACTCTTCTCAATTCGCGTCGCGGCCGGTTCATCGCCTGGATTCGGCCCACCTCTTGGACTGACTCTTGTCTCGTCTTTTCGGAAGCAGGATCTCCTGATTAGATGCAGTGAGGACTCCGCAGGTCGCATCCGGAGCAGCAATTCCACTCCCGCGCGCGTCCAATTACACTGGGAACAGGCACAGAAGAGTTGCTGTGAGCCACAAAAGAACTGTCATCTGGATCCTGGTCGTCCTCGCGGCTGGCGCCGCCATGGCCGCCGTCGTGCTGCATCTGCGAAGATGGCGTCCTCGTTTTACCGTCCTCCAGGGGGCGGTGATTCGAAGCGACAAGGACGCGTATAAGGAAGTTCCGCTCAACGACGCCATCGTTGTCGCTTCCCACGGGACGGTCTCCGCCACCGCGCATTCCGACGCTTCGGGCTACTTCCGTATCCACTTCCCCGATGTCATCTGGCCGGGGGAAACGATCGCTCTCTCCGTCCATCACCCCGGCTATCACACCCAGGACATAGACTTGCGGATGGAGTTTCACTCGACCACGCGGCGCCTGATCGTGGTAGCGATGAAGCCCACCGAGATTCAGGAGAATACGGCCTCGGGCGCTCCCGCCAAGGTGGTGTCCAATATCCGCGTCCGCTACACCGAAAATTTCCCTCAGGAAGAGAATGTCGGCAGTGCTGCTAGGACGTTTCAGGTAGTAAATCAAGGCAACGTTGCCTGCCACCACCAGGGCCCGTGTTCGCCAGATGGCACCTGGAAGGCAGCCACGGCGACCGTGAAGCTGGATGCCGGTACAGGCAACGAGTTCCGCGATGTCCGTGCCTCCTGCATCGCTGGTCCCTGCCCCTTCACGCGCATCGATACCCGGGGATTCCAGCATGGCGGACGCACCATCGTAGCCACCGCACTGGACTGGTCTGATACCGCCACGTTCCTCCTGGAAGCCGAGGTCTTCCACACCAGCATCGATTCGCGCGTGAACGAGTCGTACCCCGTGGTCTTCGACCGCAGCCTCAACTTCACGCTTCCCGCCAGCCAGGAAGGCGTCAGCATCGAAGCCGAGATCGACGGCACGCCCATGGTTTTTCCGCTTGGCCCGGACATTTATCTCGACTGGGCCATCTGCGACTCGCGCACCACCAAGGGCAGCAACTCAACCGTGTATCAGTGCTCCCTGCGACCGGGCTACCGCTTCTGACGCGCGCATCTGGATGCGGACTGCGCGAAGTGGACTTAGGCAATCGTCTGGACGGCGCCTTTCCCCAACAGCTCCTCGACCCGCTCCATCCATGCTCGATCCGCGGCCACGCTCATCCCCTCGGGCTCGAGAATCACCGCGTATTCATTCTTCTTTTCAAGGTGCAGCATGATCTTGCCGGGCCCCGGCGCAGCCTCGGCCGCGCGCTTCAGGCTGGCAAACAGTTCCTCGGTGGCGCGGTCCAGATTGATGCGGATGCGGATGCCCGCCGGCAGCTTCACCTGCACGTCCTCCAGCGCCTGGATCGAGCTCACCGACAGCTTGGGAGCGGAGTCTTCTTCGCCCAGCAGCATTCCGCGCATCAGCACCGGCGCCTCGATCTTCAACTGCCCCTGCAACCGTTCATAATCGCGCGCAAAACAGATCAGGTCGATTTTTCCGGTCGCGTCCTCAAGCGAAGCCTGCGCGTACTGCTTCTGATCGCGCTTACTCTTTTGTACGCGCAGTCCGTGAATCATGCCTGCCACCTGGAATTCATCGGCTGGATCGTCCTTCGATCCCCAGCGCCGCTCCGGCGGCTTTCGCTCCAGCGCTTCCGCCACCGAGATCACACCCGGCAAGTTACGCAGCTTTTCTGCATACTTGTCCATCGGATGGCCGGAAACGAAAAAGCCCAGTACCTCTTTTTCATTGGCCAGCCGCTCGCCTTCTTCCCAGTCGGGCACCCGCGGCAACTCGTCGCCGTTCCGGCCTGGCGCCGGCCCCTCGTCGAATAACCCAAACAGCCCTGACTGCCCCTGGGCCGCGTCGCGCTGCGCCTTCTGTGCCCGCTCGATCGCCTTATCGACAGCAGCAAACAGCGGCCCGCGTTTACCCATCGTGTCCAGTGCACCCGCCTTGATAAGCGACTCGATGACGCGCTTGTTCATCACGCGCAGATCGACTTTCTCGCAGAATTGCCAGAAATCCTTAAAGTGGCCTCCCACCTCCGCGCGCGCTTTCCGAATCGACTCAATGGCGTTGCCGCCCACGTTCTTCACCGCCGCCAGTCCGAAGCGGATGCTCGCTCCGTGCGGGGTAAACTGCGCGCCCGAGACCTGCACATCCGGTGGCTCTACGTCGATGCCCATTTCGCGGCACTCGCCAATGTACTTCACCACAGAATCCGGCTTGGAGGTTTCCGACGTGAGCAGCGCCGCCATGAATTCCACCGGGTAATGCGTCTTGAGATACGCCGTTTGGTAGGCCACCAGTGCGTAGGCAGCGGAATGCGATTTGTTGAACCCGTATCCGGAAAACTTTGCCATCTGGTCGAAGATCTCGCCCACCGGCGCCTTGGGATGTCCCAGTTTCGCGGCGCCGTCCATGAAGCGGTCCCGCTGCTTGGCCATCGCCTCGGGATCCTTCTTCCCCATGGCCCGCCGCAACAGGTCCGCCTCGCCCAGCGAATAGCTCGCCAGCACATTCGCGATCCGCATCACCTGTTCCTGGTAGACAATTACGCCCAGCGAATCCTTGAGAATTCCCTCGAGCTCCGGGAGCAGAAACTCCACACTCCGCCGTCCCCATTTGCGCTCGATGAAGTCGTCGATCATGTCCATCGGCCCGGGGCGGTACAGTGCGTTCAAAGCCGTGAGTTCCTCGACTGTATCTGGCTTGTATCGCCGCAAAATATCGCGCATTCCGCTGGATTCAAACTGGAAGACCCCGGAGGTCAGCGCGGTGTGAAATACGCGCTTGAAGGTTTCCGGATCGTCAAGCGGAACCATCTCAATGTCCAGCTTTTCTCCGCGTGTCTGCTCGATCAACTTCAGGCAGTCGGTGATCACGGTCAGCGTCGCCAGACCCAGGAAGTCCATCTTGAGCAGGCCCATCTTCTCGACGGACTTCATGTCGTAGGCGGTCACGATTTCGTCGTTCTTGGTTTTGTTCAGCGGCACCAGCTCGGTGAGCGGCCGGGGCGCAATGACGACCGCCGAAGCATGGACCCCCGACCCTCGCACCAGGCCTTCGAGCTTCTTGGCGGTATCGATCAATTCGCGGACCTGGTTGTCCGTGTCGTAGAGCTTGCGCAAATCGGGTACGTCCTCCAGAGCCCGGTCGAGCGTCATGCCCACCGTGGCCGGGACCAGCTTGGCAATGCGATCCACATCGCCGTAGGGCATATCGAGCGCGCGGCCGCAATCCTTGATCGACGCCTTGGCTGCCATGGTATTAAAAGTGATGATCTGCGCCACCTGCTCACGCCCGTACTTCCGGGTCACGTAGTCGATGACCTCGCCGCGGCGGTTCATGCAGAAGTCCACGTCGATATCGGGCATGGTGACGCGCTCGGGGTTGAGAAAGCGCTCGAACAGCAGCACGTTCTGCATGGGATCGATATTGGTAATCTCCATGGCATATGCCACGAGCGAACCGGTGGCCGAACCGCGGCCTGGGCCAACTGGAATGCCGTGGTCGCGCGCGTACTTGATGAAATCCCAGACGATGAGGAAGTACCCCGAGTACTTCATCTGCTTGATGATTCCGATCTCGTAATCCAGCCGCGACTCGTATCCGGAAGCCGGCGTCCGCAACACCCCGCGCAGTTCCAGTTGCCGCACCGCCGTTTCCAGCCGTTTCTTCAAACCCTCGCGGCACACCTCTTCAAAGTAGCTGTCGATGGTGTGCCCCGCCGGCACCGCAAATTCCGGAAAGGGATTCTCCACCTTGCTGAGCTTCAGATGGCAGCGCTCGGCAATCTCCATCGTCCGCTCCAGCACCGAAGGAGAGTCCGGAAACACCCGCGCCATTTCTTCCGCGTCCTTCACGAAAAACTGATCGGAGTCGAACTTGAAACGCTCCGCATCGCGCACCTTCGCGCCGGTCTGCACGCACAGCATCACGTCGTGCGCGTGCGAGTCCTCGCCGCACAGGTAGTGCGAGTCGTTGGTGGCGACCAGCGGAATACCCAGCTCCTTTTCCAGCCGGAAGAGGTCGGCGTGGATGCGGCGCTCCTGTTCCAGCCCTTGGTCCTGGATCTCAAGGTAGAAATTCCCCTTGCCGAAGATGTCCTGATACTGCTGCGCCACCTCCGTGGCACGGGCATACTGCCCCCCCATGAGCGCTTCGCACAATTCGCCGCTCAGGCAGCCTGAGAAGCCAATGAGCCCTTTGGAGTTTTCGGCAAGAAATTTCTTGCTCACCCGCGGCTTGCGATAGAACCCGTGCAACGATGCTTCTGAGGTCAGGCGAACCAGATTGCGATAGCCCTCTTCGTTCTCGGCCAGAACCAGCAGATGGTTGTACTCGCTCTCCCGCTCCTTGCCCGCCGGGCCGGAGTCCCCGGGACGCCATGTCACGTCTCCGCGATGGTCTTCGGACTTGCACACATACAGTTCGCAGCCCAGGATCGGCTTGATGCCGCTCGTCTTGGCCGCTTCGAAAAAATGCACCGCCCCGTAGATGTTCCCGTGGTCGGTCATGGCCACGGCTTTCTGGCCCATTTTGGCCACGCGGTCGGCCAGCTTGTAAACGTCGCAAGCGCCGTCGAGTAGCGAGTATTCGGTGTGCAGATGGAGGTGGGTGAACTCGGGCATGGCTAGCATGATTTTAGCTGCCGACCTCCTTCCGCGATTACCTCCAATCCGGTTGAAATCCCGGCCGCATGAGGAAAATTGGGGCGGCAGGTTGTGCGATGAACTGGCTCATTGGCGGGAAATTGCCGTGTGTTGGGCTGAAGGGTGGCTAAAATACACCGGACCCCGATCGGTCTCGCACCGACATGAAGAGAAAACCAGTGGATTGCCCTGACGGATCCTTCGAAAGCATCCGCCGGTACAGGTCGTCTCCGTAGCCGGCTGGCAATGGTGGCCCGAAAGTTAACGCAATCGTTGGCCGTCAACGAGATGGCTGGAAGTCAATGAAAATTTCGAATGGGCCACGCGGGGGACAAGCCTTTCCGGTCCAAGCTACTCCACGGTGACAGACTTGGCCAGGTTCCGCGGCTGATCGACGTCGCAACCGCGACGGACGGCGATGTAATACGCCAGCAGTTGTAACGGGACGATCTCGATGATCGGCGCCAGTAACTCGGGCGCGGGGGGGATATGGATGACGTGCTCGACCAGGCCGCCGATGTTCGTATCGCCTTCCGTTGCAACAGCAATCACGCGCCCCGAGCGCGCCGTCACTTCCTGAATATTGGAGAGCGTCTTTTCGTAGCGCAGTCTCGAAGCGGGGTCGGACTCGTCACGGGTGGCCAGCACCACAACCGGAAGATTCTCATCGATCAGCGCATTGGGACCGTGTTTCATCTCCCCGGCAGGGTAACCCTCGGCATGAATGTAGGAGATTTCCTTCAGCTTGAGAGCGCCTTCAAGAGCGATCGGGAAGTGGATGCCGCGGCCCAGGTAGAGAAAGTCGCGCGCGGTGGAGAAGTCCTTCGCAAGCTGCTCGCACTGGGGTGAACTTGTGCGCAACACGTCTTCGAT
>JAJZNH010000498.1 GCA_021811745.1 Acidobacteriota bacterium | reverse complement strand
CTCGCCCATGAAAAGGCTGCTTTTCGAGCCCCTCAGTTTCGAGGACGATCGGCTTCTTTGCAGCCATTGCGGGAGCGAACTGAAGCGCGAGCGTCCAGAGAAACCTTGTCGATTCAGGTATCCGGGAAAAGCGCGGAAAGCGATGCTTTTCCGTTTCGAGGTCAGCCTTCTTCCGTCGTCGGTCGAGAGCAAATCCAACCGGAATTCTTCCCGGAGTCAGCAGGCTCATTACCCGTAGTGCGGCGATCCCCCCGCCCGTGTTTCCGCGAAGATCGACAATGAGGCGCTCTACGGATCCCAGTTCCCGGATCGCGCGGGTGATCTCATTGGCTACTACGACCCCCACCATGCCTGGAAACATAGCGATCTTCACGTAGCCGATCGATCTGTCCAAATGCCGAGCTTCGACGAGCGTGGGTTCGATGAAATGAAGTTTCTTGCCTTTTGGCCGTGCGACATCGACAGAGACGGTGCGTCTGGCATCTTCAGGGGTGACAACCTCGATAGAGGTTTGTCCCCCCATCGGGAACACTGGATGTTCGGGCGGGATGATTTCCTGGCCAGCCACGCTGAGAAGGATGTCACCCGGCGCGACGCCGGCGACTGCCGCGGCGCCGCCGGTATGAACGTCCTGGAATATCCATCGCCTCCCGTAAGGCGTCTCGTCGGCCAGATAGGTCGCGCTGAGCGCGGCGCGGCTCGATGCACGGCGGGCATTGCTGTGGAAGAATCCCAGGTGCGATGTGTGCAGTTCTTTGAGCAACTCGCTCATCGCCCCCTCAAAGGCATTCACGTCCTGGCTCTCTTCGATGATGGGCCTATGGCGCTCTACCGCCGCCTGCCAGTCTCCGTTCAGCCTTTCGGGAGAATAGAACCGCTTCCGCAGGGCAGACAGCACGTTCTCGAGAATCACGTGGCGGTCGGCCTTTGAGAGTTCAATAGAGCCGGCGGATTGACTGGTGGAGTTCGTCGTCATCGCGTCCTCCTGAGAGAGATTTTCTTCGCTGCGTTTGTGAAGAGACCGCCCGTGGGTTCGCCGTCAAGCTCGAACCCGGCCCAGTAGTAAGGCAGTGCGCCCGAATGCAGCATATGGAGTTGTGCTTGTCTGAGAGCCTCGGCCTTGGCTTCGTGATTGCCGAGATGGCGATAGAAAGCGATCATAAGATGGGTCGTGGCCTGGTCCTCGACCTCCCAGAGCGTGAACACTACGCTGCGGGCTCCGGCATCGATGAATGCGTTGACAATGTTGGCCACACCTTCCTCGCCTATGGGTCCAAGACCGGTATCGCATGCGGAAAGCGTGACCAAGCTGGCATGGAGCGGGAGGCGGCGGATCTCCCGCACCTCGAGGAATCCGTCACTGACCGGCGGCTGCGGGGCGAAAACGAGTGCGGATCGGTCCGGGAACTCCGGATCGACGTAGCCGTGAAGAGCCAGATGGATGACGTTGTACCTGCCGAGCGGAAGGCGTATGAAGTTCGTTTCGGTGGCGTGGGAGCCCAGAAGGATCGTATCCGGCCGCGGAAAGTCATCGGCAATGGTTTCGACTTCGTATCTGCTTTCAGGGAGAGGAACCAGCTCGGCTTTCTCCGGTCCTGAAACAGCGCGTCGAATGACGGCAAGCAGGTTCTCGGGATGCGTTCTCGATGTCCACGCGGCCACGCCGAGGTAGGACAGATCGTCATCGCGATTTGCTTCGCGGGCACGGTGCCTCAGCATATCCAGCACAGTTCCCGATGGCGCAACGCTCACCACATGAGAGGTTAGAATATAGCGTCCCGCGTTCATCAAAGCAGCGAATGGAAGAAGGTGGAGATCCGCATCGGGCACAACAATTATTGCCGACTTCTGCTTGAACTCAGGTATTTCTGCCAGAAGGCCGTTGAAGAGCCGCTGGGCCAGAGCCGGGTCGGTCTTCTTGGCGATCAGCTCGGAACGGTACTCCATCGCCGCCTGTTGCAGGACGGCTCTCGCCGGAAGCATGTAGCAATGGACGGTGTTTCGTGTAACCGCGAGCGCATAGGAATGCGGATCTGCCAGGACGTACTCGATGAAAAGCTCTGACGGGCTCAGATCGCCCTCCAGTCTCTCCAGCGGAACAGGGGCGGGCGGAGCGAAATCCGCCTGCGCGTTGTCGCCAAGCTGCTGCTCGGCGGTGTAAATCGCATCCAGGATGTGGCGCCTGGCAGCGGAACCGTCCGTGTCCAGAAGTTCGAGATTCAGCTTCGTCAGACGCAGTTCGGCCCGACTGGGCTGGTGCGGCGCAATGACTTCATGGTGCGTGAGCAATTGCGCTTCGACGCGGCCGCGTGCCCGCTCAATAGCCTGGAAAGCATCTGCGAGACGCCCCTGATTGACCAGGGACGAGAAGTACCCTGCGTAGACGAACCTCAGATCGTTCAACAAGCGACGCTCGACCATAGGCGTCGGAACTCTGCTCAGAAGCGCATCCAGTAAGTCCTCGCTCTTCTCGTATAGGCTGTTCGATTCCTTCACCTTGCCGAGCCGCGCCAGAATTTCGGCCTTAATTCCGAGATCGCGCGGCACGAAGTACAGCTCGTCGGGGATCTTCCTGTTGGCGTCGATGGCTGCGTCGATCGAGGTCAGCGCCGGCTGCAAGGCGCCTTCGTGCAGGTAGGCAAGCGCAAGCAGTCCATCAACCTGCGTCAGTCCGCGCCAATAGGAAAGCTGCTTTGCATACTGGGCCGAGCGCCCCAGATCGGAAATCGACTTGTCCCACTGCCCCATTCGTTCGTAAACGCCAGCCCTTGTCTGATACAGCTCATAAAGATGGCCGGCCAGATGGTACGGAGCTATGCGTTTCATCTCGCTGGCCGCCAATGCCAGTGCTTCCTTGTTCTCTCCAAGCCCGCTCAATGCCTCGATCTTGCTCGTGATCGCAATCGTCGGATACGCCACGCTAGGAGTCTTCGCGGCCACCCGGATCGCTTCGTTCAGCGGCCCAAGGGCCTCTCTATACTTGTGAAGCGCCACCAGGCCCGTGCCGTACATGCTGGCGTATCGAACATGGGCGGCGGGATCGGCAACCTTCGCAATCGTCCACGCCTTTACAACGTCCTTCTTCGCCGTGGCCATGTCTCCGAGCAGATATGCGGCGATGCCCTGCTCGCCGATGGCTCGTGACGCCAGCAGATAATGATGCCGATGAAGCGCCAGAGCCTCCACTGCGGCCCAGGTCCGGCGCGCCATGCCTGCGTCGTAATTCGTTTCGAGCATTCCGAGGACTGTCAGAATGCGAAGGCGTGTCTGCGGGTCTCGCGCCGCTGGCAGGGTCAGATCATGCTGCAGTTCCGCGATCTGTTGAGGGATTGTCGTCGACGACTCGCTCAGCGCCGGCATTTCGCTGACGTGGGCATAGAGTGCTTTGGCGGATTCACGCCTTTGCACGAACTGGATTTCGGCCCTGCGATAGAGGGGCTCCGCTTCAATCCAGCTGTTGAGCCACGACATATCGTCGGCACGCTGCAGGAGCGCGTCGGCACTGTCTGAGTCGATCCGTCGCCGGATGCGGTAACGAACAAACGCGACAACCAGAATGATCGCGACCGTACACGTGACAAGGACGGCAACGGATTGGGTGCGCTTGGGGGAAAACCGCATCGCAATCCTCGCTGGGCCGGTCGAACAGGTCTACGGGCAGTGTAGCTGTCTTTTAGGGAATTACCAAGCATGGTTGTTAAACAAAGATGAATCCGTCCTTCCTGATTCGAGCCGGAAACATTCTTGCATTATGCACAGTTGGACATAGAATTTGACATTGAGTCGCTCTATTCAATAACCTCTCCAACCTCTCCTGAACCCCGATAAATCCTGATCTCTCCGGCACGCGATATACCGGCAGAAAGATGGGTGCAGCAGGGACTCAAATTCGGTGCGTGCCACTTCGGGCAACCGCTCCATCATCCGGATGGGCCCCGATAAAGGATTTCTGCAGGGGGTTTGTATCGCAACGACATCTCACATGCGATGACCCCCACTCGATTTTTCCGCTGGCTAAGCTGCGGATGTTTCAAGAGTCACGGCACGAGGGAACAGGATGTTGTTTTCGAGATGAATGTGCCGGTGCGAGTCCTGCTCAAATTCGAGCAAGCCGGCATAGAATGCGCAGAAGGTAGGGCAGGCGCCAGCAGGAGGAGTATAGTCCTGGCTCAGCACGCGAATCTCTGTCATCAGATTTCTGGCAAAATCGTGATCCCGTGTCATCATCGCTATCGGATGGACGACACTGCCGAAGCAGCTGCGGGGCTTGGCGCCGCTTCCGGCGGCATATCGCTCCAACTTCCCGATATAGGGAAAGAGCACGACCTCTTCCTTGCCTTGGTGCTCAATCATTTCTTCGCCGAGTTCCGCCAGCTTCGCTTGTATCTCGGACAACTCCTTACGGGTATCGCCGTGACGGCTTACGACTTTTGTTGCGAGTTGATTGAGGCGGGGCACCTCTCGATTGACATACGCGTGGTGGGTATCCACAATGTGCGCGGCCAGGCCGGCAAGAGGTTCCTCCGCCCAGTCCCGGGTACCTGGAGTCTGAGGCGCCGTGACGGCTTCCAATGAGGCAACCACCTCACCGAGATCGAGATTCCGTGCGGCGCATGCCTCAGCCAGCGGCACCTTGCCTCCGCAGCAATAGTCAATCCCATACTTCTCAAACACGCGAACTGCGGCGGGATTCCCGGCGGCGATCTCGCGAACGGTTTGTGTTGTTGTGGCCATGGAGACCTCCTTCGATTCTTGACCTTAATGGAGGAAGAACTCCGGCTACAGCGACTTTGGTCACAGCGAGGCGATTTCAGCGCAGCCGATGAAGATACGCTTCCAGCCGCGTGTACGCAAGCGAAGGATTGTTGCTGCCATTCCATTGCTGCGCAAATACGCCGAGAAACCCTGACTCGGAATACATCAGGCGCTGAACTTCCCCTTCCTGCACGGATCCGGCAGGCTTCCAGGCTGGCCCAAGGGCATCGTGCGCACGGGCCAACAGAGAGGAAGCCTGCCGCGAATTGCCCCTTTTCCACGCGATGTAGCCCCGGAAATACCACGCGTTTGCCGCGCGGGGATTTGCCTGGAGGACATGCGTGAAGTCGCGATCGGCTTCCCCAAAGTCTCTCTGCGCAAGCGCCACTTCGCCAAGGAGAACGAGGGTGCCGGTCTCTTCGGGGTTGAGCCGCAACGCGGCGCCAAGCGTTTTTCGCGCTGCTGCAAACTCGGTCGGGGTATGAGCCGACGCTGCAAGCAGTTCGCCTTTCCGTTCATAAGCCCGGTGGCTTTGAGGGTTGATGCGAATGAGGGCGTCGAGCTGGGAGACAGCAGAAGAGATTTCGCCTGATTGAGCCAGACAATCCGCGAGGTAATAGTGAGCGTCTTCATGATTGGGACGGATGGCGAGGGCATGGCGAAAGAGCTGGGCCGCCTTCGCGTAATCACGTTCGCGCTTCAATGCGTCCATGGCAGCGTGCTCGAATGCCCAGAACTGCTCCGTCCCGGCCTTGCCCGGTTGGGCAGCGTTGATCGAAGACTGGCCCGAGCCCGTATCGAGCGGCGTGAACGGTTTGGCCTCCGGATCGCCTTGTGTGATGTCCCAGATGCGGTCGGCGGGCAGGTTGGCCCATGCTTCAGGCGCACCGCGCGCCCAGCGTACTTCCAGGCGATCGATTTTTGTTGCGGCGCCAAGCCCGATGTGCACGACGTGACTGTCCTCGGAAAGATAAGAAGAACTCCCCACGGTCCGGCGCAAGGGGACGCCCTTGACCCAGGCAATCACCGTCGCGCCGTCGCCGAATCCGAGAGGGTTATTGGACGGAGGAACGCGGTCGTGCAAGCGAAATTCAGCCCAATGTCCTTGCGGAATGTCGTTGCGCAGCAGCCGGACGCCTTCTCCCTGATCGACGATGGCCACGTCCATCGCGCCGTCGTTGTTGTAGTCGGCCACCGCCAGACCGCGGCTGACGTGGGGCTTCGAGAAGCTGCGATTCCACGGGGCCAGATCGTAGAAGAGATCGCCGTGGTCGTTCCAGAAGAGAAACGAGGACATGGGAACCAGGCGGCGCGAAGCGCCAACTTGCCGGTCGAATGTGCTGCCGTTCGCAACGACCAGATCGGGCCAGCCGTCGGAGTCGAAATCGACGAAGCTTGCGCCCCACCCGATCTTTTGCATTGAAGGCTCGCCGATTCCGGTCAGCGCGGCGACGTCAGTGAAGTGCAGTTGGGATTTGCCGGCTTTGTCGCTTTGCTCTTTGAGGAGGTTCTGGTAGAGCGCGAAGCCTTGCGCAATCCAGTGAGAGATG
>JAJZNH010000704.1 GCA_021811745.1 Acidobacteriota bacterium | reverse complement strand
CACGATGGATGATGCAGGACCACCCGCCAGTTCACGATCACGAGGAAGAGGCGCGAACCGATAAGCGCCGCAAAGAGCGCGACAACGCAGAGATTCCAGAGATGACCGGGATTGAGACCGGCAACCACCGCGGTGCGCTGCACCAGCAGCAGCGCGAGAACCACGCCCAGAGCCGCGAGGGCGCCGTAGGACGGAATCATCAATGCGCCGACGTGGAAGAGGATGGGATGCACTTAGATCAGCATACGGCATTTGAAGGTGGGGCGTGCAGGGGAGACGCGGAAGGAGAGACCCGGCAGAAAGTAGAATCCGGCCCACGGGGCCGTGAGCAATGTGCTGGTGAACCCGTCCTAAGACGGTGGAGCTCCCCGCGGTTCATTAGGCATTCCGGACTGGCGGACACTGCGCACAAAACCGATTGTCGAGTCGAGCCCCTGTTCAATGAATGTAGGTTCAACCAGCGTTGACTACCCACCTGCTTTGCAGGCCGGTTTCTAATGCGGATAGTATGGGCAGCGCCCATAAATTGCAAGTCTTGCACGCCAGGGTCGAGTTGTGCTACCGTTTTGCGTTGCCGCTTTCGGGACCGCTTCTCCCGGAATGGCCAAATCTTACGATCCCGTCTTGCGCCCGTCCTACAGCACCTCGTCCAACAGCACCCGCAGACTGGCCGCGCGCGCATGGCCCAGTTGCGGGTCAGCCGAGGCAGCCTGCGACAGCTCATCGGCCAGGTTCAGGGCCGCCAGCACGGCCACGCGCAGTGAGTCCACAGTCCGTCCCTGCGCCGCCACCGCCCGCATCCTCGCGTCCACGCGCGCCGCCAACACGCGGATGTGCTCCGCGTTCTGCCCCGAAAGGTGATAGACCTGATCGTAGATCTCAACCGTAACGTATTCGCCCGCATTGCCCTGTTGTTCACCAGCCATGTCCGACCTCAAATTTCGAGCGCGTCGAATTGCGCGAGGAGTTTATCCACACGCTTCCTCACCTGCTCACGCTCGGTTTTCAGTTCGCCCAAATTCCTTTGCAGTTGCTCCACCTGCAACGCCTGTTCCCGCAGTTGTGCCTCGGCCTGCGCGGCGTGCGCCTCGGCTGCGACACGGGCCTGCCGTTCCTGCTTGACCAGGTTCACGGCGCGCAGGACTCGCTCTTCGAGCGCTGCGAAATCGTCCGCGCTCACCGCCAAAGCGGCTGACTCTGGTTCCACTTCCTGCTGCGCCTGCACGTCCCCTTCAGACTCCCAAAATGATTCCGACATTGCATCGCCTCCCCGCCAACACACTGTTTGCGCGCCAGTATAGCGCCAATCTCGGCAGCTTTTCCGCCTACGAGCGCAGGCGCGCGCCTACCTTGCCAACAGCCTCCACCACGCAAGCATGGAAAGCCTGCAGCTCTTCCTCGCGCAGGGTGCGGTCCGACGCCTGAAACGTGGTCCTGAGCAGCAATGCGTACTCACCGGAGCCCAGCCGCGTCTCTCGAAACACCTCCCGCACCTGCCATTCCACTAACTCGGGAATCCTCAATCCCGCCATGGCGCGATCGATGGTCTCCCACCCGACGCTCTCGTCCAGCACCAGCGAAAAATCGCGTCGCACCGGTTGAAAGCGCGAAATCTCCCGCGCAGACTGCTGCCGCAGCGGCAGTCTATATAGCCGATCCAGAAACAGTTCGCCGAGCAGCACGCGTTCCTTCAGCTTACGCGCCGCAGCTAAGCGCGGGTGCACCTCGCCGAACCAACCCAGGGTTACGCCCTCGGCTGCAACCCGAGCCGCGCGGTACGGGTGCAGCCATTCAGGCATCAGGCCTGCTTCAGGCGGAAAGCGGTCGAAGTAAACGGTACGTACCTCGAACCGCAACAGCACCTGCTCCACTGCTCCCTTTAAATCGTAGAAGTCGATTGCCCGCCCCGCGTGCAGCGCACTCTCATCAGGGAAATTGCCCACCGCACCGAATGCCAGCGACGGCCGCTCATCCACCTTCTCCGTCGTACCGCTAAACACCGTACCTAGCTCGAACAGCCGCACATCGTTTACATCGCGGTTCAGATTGCCCGCGATCATGGCGAGCATCCCCGGCGCCAGCGAGGGCCGCAGCACGCCGGCCTCCTCGCTCAACGGATTACCGAGCCGAACCACCTGTCCCGGCTGAGCTGCCGTGGACGCGCCCTCGGCCGCAGAACAAAATGTGCTCGAAATCGCCTCGTGGAATCCCGCGCCCCGCAGCACGCCGCGTACTGAGGCTTCCTTCTCCGCCCAAGGCAGCGCCGTCACGCCCTCGCCAAATGCCGGCAGCGTGTTCGCGAACCGGTTGTAGCCGTAGACCCGTGCGATCTCCTCGATCAAGTCGATCTCCCGCTCCAGATCCAGCCGCCAACTAGGCAGCGTAACCAGCCACGAAACTTCTTCAAAAGCCAGCCTCGCCGCAGCTAGCGCAGATAACTGACCCGCTGACTGGTCCGCTGCGGCGGACTGACTCGCCAATCCGCATCCCAGCGCCGTTAGCACGCCCTCGACTGTCGCGGCGGTAATTCCCTCTTCGTTAACCGTCGCACCCAAAATCCGCCGTACCTCGCTGAGTTTCAGCAAAACCGGACGGCGCCGCGCAGTGCGCTCCTCCATCGCCGTGACCCGCACATCCACAAACTCGCCATCGATCCATCCACCGTTGGCGAGCAAAATCGCGCTCACCAGTGCCGATGCCACAGAAGCCGCATTAAAATCCGCGCCCCGTTCGAATCTGTGGCTGGCGTCGGTGTGCAGCCCGTGCCGCCGCGCCGTCTGGCGCACCACGGTCGGCTCGAACCACGCCGCCTCGATGAGGACATTCTTGGTTTCGGCGGTGATCATCGAGTCCCAGCCGCCCATCACACCGGCCAACGCCAGCGCCTTCTTGTGATCGGCAACGACCAGGTCCTCGGCGTCGAGCACGCGATCCATTCCGTCCAGAGTCTTCAGCCGCTCGCCCTTACGCGCCCGGCGCACGATAATTCCGCCCTCAATCTTGTCCAGATCGAAGGCATGCGTGGGCTGGCCCATCGCCAGCCAGGCAAAGTTGGTGGCGTCCACGGCGTTGGAGATCATCTTCTGTTCGAGCAGGCCGAAGTAGGTCGCGACCTCCGCCCCTACAAACCAATCCCGTGACTCGTCGATGGTCACATCACGTAGCACCCGCGCCGTAAATCGACCACATGCATCCTCGGCTTCGATCCGCACGGAAAATGGATTGGGCGCCGGCCGTGCGGCTGGCAGCGCAAAGTCGAGCGGCTCGATGTCCAGTCCGTAAATAGCCGCCACCTCGCGCGCCACACCATGGTGGTTCATCGCATCCACGCGGTTGGTGGTGATGTCCATCTCGTAGAACGAGCCGTTGCCCCCGCCGAGCGGATAAATGCCATCGACGGCGATGCCGCGCAGGGTCAGATCTTCGGCAAGCCGATTGTCGTCGACGGTCAATTCCGGAAGGTAGGCGCGGAGCCATTTGGTGAGTATCTTCATCGACTGAGTTTCTCTCTCCGCGGGTGGGTGTCCACCAAGGCAGGCACCCACTCGCGGCTCTGTCTCTAAACAAATTGGGAAAGGAACCGCATATCCCCGGCAAAGAAGCTGCCGATCTCGCTGATGCCGTACTTCATCATGGCGATCCGCTCCACACCCATCCCGAATGCGAATCCCGAAATCTTCTTCGGGTCATAGGCCGGCTGCTTTTGCGCCGCGAAGGCGAACACTGCCGGGTCGACCATCCCGCATCCCAGCAGCTCGATCCATCCCGAGTCCTTGCACTTGCGGCAGCCCTTGCCGGCGCAGAAGATGCAACTAATCTGCACGTCTGCGCTTGGCTCGGTAAACGGGAAAAACGACGGGAAAAAGCGCGTCTTCACCGCCGAGCCAAAGAGCGCCTTCATGGCGTGGTCGAGCGTTCCTTTGAGATCGCTGAAAGTAATGTTCGTATCCACGCATAGGCCCTCCACCTGGTGGAAGATCGGCGAGTGGGTTGCGTCAGCGGCATCGTTCCTGTGCACCTTGCCCGGAATCACGATGCGCACCGGCGGCGGCTGCTGCTCCATGATCCGCATCTGCACCGGCGAGGTGTGCGTGCGCAGGAGCAGCCGGTCGCGTAGCGGCTTGCGCTCCTGCGCGGCGATCACCAGCGTGTCCTGCGTGTCCCGCGCCGGATGGCCTGGAGGGAAGTTCATGCTCTCGAAGTTGTAATAGTCGGTCTCGACCTCCGGCCCCACGCCAATCGAGTAGCCCAGCGCCGCGAACACCGCGACTATCTCGTTCATGGTGCGCGTAATCGGGTGCTCGGCGCCCGCCAGCCGCCGCGTCCCCGGCAGCGTGATGTCGATGGCCTCGGCCTTGAGCACCGCATCGCTCGGCCCGGCTCCCAGCGCCGCGTCCAGCAGTTGCTCCACCACGGCCTTCAGCGCGTTGAAGCGTACGCCGAGCGCCTTCTTGGCCTCCGCCGGAGCGGCCTTCAGCCAGCGCCCAGAGACCTCGTTGAGCCGCCCCTGTTTGCGCCCCAACCACTCCAGCCGGAACGACTCTACGGCCGCCTCACCGTCCAGCGCGCTCGCAGCCTCGCGCGCCTGCCGCTCCAGTGCGGCAAAGGCCCCATCCAGCGCAGCCTCATCAAATGCCATCAGATTGGGAATCGCTTCATTCTTCATGCTTAAAGAGCAGAATAAACTACCAAGCGAAGCGTCTGCCTCTGGCATCACGGGGGCCAGCCAGAGATGAGCGAAGACGCAAGGGACCGAGGTCTCGCCCGCGATCCAAAGGCACTTCCGGCTTGACTTTAACCATTTGCCCAGCGAAACCAAGCCGATGCTATACTCAGGGTGCGTTCGTCAAGTCCACAGCGATTCGCCTGGGCTGTAGGGCGAGCGATTGTGACATCCGGAGGAGTACCATCGCATTCGATAAACGTTCGGCTAAGTCATTTATCCGCATAAACGAGCGGATTCGCGCGCGCGAAGTTCGCGTCATCGACGAAAACGGCGAGCAACTCGGTATTCTTCCTCCCTACGAGGCAGTGAAGATTGCCCGGGAACGGGCTCTCGACCTAGTAGAGGTTTCGCCGAACGCGGTCCCGCCAGTCTGCCGCATCCAGGATTACGGTCGCTATCTCTACGAAAAGGAAAAGAGCGAACGAGCGGCACGCAAGCGGCAGAAAGTGATCACGATCAAGGAAGTCAAGTTCAGTGTCACTGTAGACGAGCACGATTACCAAACCAAGAAAAACCAGGCTATGCGGTTTCTGGCCGAAGGTGACAAGGTAAAGGCAAGCCTGCGTTTTCGAGGACGCCAGATGACCCATCGCGAATTGGGCTACAACATTATAAATCGGCTCATCCAGGACGTAGGCGACTCCGGAGTGGTGGAGTTCATGCCCCGCATGGAAGGCACTATTCTTCACGCCATTCTGGCCCCAGCCAAGAAGCAAGAGAGCAGCAAGCCCAAGTCGCCCGCCGCGTCAGCAGCTGCTGCGCCACGGCCCTCGGCATAGCGCAGCAGTCCTTCCTGTACCATGTCCGTGTGGTTGAGTAGTGAAGTTTCTGTCGAGCTTGCTTGCGCGTAAAGTTCCACTCGATGGTGGTTCCACCGCAGTTGAGGCGACGGTTCCATGCCCGCACTTCGTGCTGAAGTGTATTCAGATCACCGATTCTGCACTTTCCCAGGCATTGGCGGCTGAGCCAGCTGACTTCGATCTCGGCTTGGTTGAGCCAACTGCCGTGCTTTGGGGATGTAATGGACAGTGAAGCGATCCCACAGCAGACCGACCAACTTGTCGCCATAGCGTTCGGTGAGCGATTTGCGCCCATGCGTGTTCAAGTTGTCCAGAACCAGATGAATCGTTCTGGCCTGCGGATAGCGGGCGACGATCTCCACCAGGTAATCGGCGAACTCGACCGCGCCGCGGTTCGGTGTGGCCTTAGGGAAATGCCACCCCGCCTTCGGTTCCACACCACAAAAAACATTGGCCGTGCCGCAACGCTTGTACTCATAATCGCGCCGCGCCAAGTGTCCTGGCCGAGCAGGCGAAGGCGCGCGAAGATCCCGATGCAGCACGACCGGCTTTTCATCGATGCAGACCACGGGTTCCTCTTCCGAGAGCGGCTTTTCGTATAACGCCAGAACATCTTCCATGCGAGGGATGTAGTCCTCTTCCCGCGTCGCTACGCACTACATTTTTTCCCGCCACGGCTTCAGGTCGTGGCTCTGAAGCAGAATCCGAACGGTCTCCGGAGCCATATGCCCCACCAACTTACGCTTCACCGCCTCGTGGGCAATCAACCGCACCGTCCAG
>JAJZNH010000764.1 GCA_021811745.1 Acidobacteriota bacterium | reverse complement strand
TTAAACCAGGTGTTCGGACTCAGGTACCAGGATGGATATGGGTTGCCTTGTTCATAAGAGGGATATTGCATATTGAAGTTCGGGAATTTCATCAGATTGCCCGCCCTTACGGCTCCGCTGCTGACCTTGCTCTGCCTCGGCTTGGGGCTCGCTCCGGCATTGGCGCAAAGGGTGCCCATCCAAATTCTGGCTGACCTGACTGACGCGCCACGCAAGCTTTATCATGCCGAAATCGATCTGCCGGTGACGCCCGGGTCGCTCGACCTGATCACTCCGGAGTGGATTCCGGGCACGCATATGCCTGCCGGCCCGGCAAACGAGATTACCGGCGTCGTCTTCACCGCCAACGGCAAGACCCTGCCGTGGCGGCGCGACGATGTAGATCTCTACGAGTTCCACGTGACCATACCCCAGGGCGTAACCACGTTGCACGCCCACCTGGACTGCATCGTAACCTCACGCGTTTCACAAAAGCTGGCGGTGCTGGAGTGGGAGAAACTACTGCTCTATCCCGCCCATATTCCGGTGCGCGAGATTCCCATTCAGCCCTCGTTGAAGGTGCCGGCCGGCTGGGGCATCGGCACGGCGCTGGCGCCGGTCAGCAGCGGCCCGTACCCCATACCCGCCGCCGGCAGCACGACGCGCTTTGCCGTCACCAATGTGGAGCAGCTTGAGGACTCGCCGGTCCTGACGGGCCAGTATTTCCATGAGTTTGCGCTCGCGCCTGAAATCACGCCCAAGCACTACATCGACGTGGTTTCGGACTACCCGGGGGACTCGAACCTGCGGCCTACGGTACTGGCTGAACTGAGCAACCTGGTCCGCGAGGCAACCGCGCTTTATGGCTGCCATCATTATCACGAGTACCACTTTTTGCTGACGCTTTCGAATGTCGCAGGCGGCGAGGGACTGGAGCACGGCCAGTCGTCAGACAACGGTGTGGGCGAGAAGGGCTTTGCCGACAAGGCCCACGTATTGCGCAACGCAGACCTGCTGCCCCACGAGTTCACGCATTCGTGGAACGGGAAATATCGCAGGCCGGCGGGACTCTATCAGCCGACTTTTGCAACACCTGAGCGGGGAAATCTGCTGTGGGTGTACGAGGGCATGACGCAATATCTCGGTAATGTGCTGGCCGCGCGCGCCGGCCTGGAGACGCAGGCGCAATACCGCGACAAGCTTGCGCTCTCTGCCGCCAATTTGGACTACCGGCCAGGCCGCGAGTGGCGCCCGACTGAGGACACAGCCATCGCCGCCAGCATCCTGCGCGGTCTCAATCCCGCCTGGTCCAACTGGCGGCGCGGCCAAGACTACTACCAGGAGGGCGAATTGCTGTGGCTCGATGCCGATACGCTGATCCGCAAGCTGACCGGAAATAAGAAATCGCTCGACGATTTTGAAAGGATCTTCCTGGGCAAGGGCGGCAATACCGGGCCCCTGATCGTGACCTATAACTTTGATGAGTTGGTGCGGGACCTGAACGAGGTCGTGCCGTACGACTGGGCGGCGTTCCTGCAGGATCGTATCGACAGGATTAACCCTCATGCCGATCTGGCCGGCATCGAGCAGGGGGGATACAAGCTGGTCTATCAGGATCAGCCCAGCGCCACTGAGCGCGTCATGGGATCAGCGGGGGGATCCGCGGGCCAGTGGGCGGACTTCTGGTTTTCCGTGGGCTTGCGGCTGAGCCACGACGGCACGATCGCAGACGTGCGCTGGAACGGCCCGGCGGATAAGGCGATGCTGGCTCCGGGCGAGAAGATCATGGCCGTGAATGGGCTCATCTACTCCGCCGATGCGATGCGCGAGGCAATCAGCGCGGCGAAAGGGAACAGCGAGCCGATTCACCTGATCGTGCAGGCGGATTCTTATGTCCATACGACAGACATTGACTACCACGACGGAATGCGCTATCCCGTGCTCGAACGCGCGAAAGGAACGCCGGACTATCTGGACGATATTGCCAGGCCGCTGGCACAGCATGAGACGCCGAGTGGGGCGAAGCAGGAAGAGCAGCCGCGCTGAACGCAACCTGGCCGCGGTTGTGCAGTACTCTGTTTCTTCAGGAGAATGCGGGAATACGATGCATAAGAAGGGCTGTTTTTCTATTGTTGCACTGGTAGTTATTTTTCTGACTCTTGGCGCTACCAGCGCACGGAGGGCAGTTTCCCAGACGTCCGGCGAGGACTTCGTCCGCTCTCACTACACCAAGTACGAGTACCGCATCCCGATGCGCGATGGCGTGCACCTGTTTACCGCGGTGTACGTGCCCAAGCCATCGGCCTTTCCTGAGGATCACGGGCCGTATCCCTTTCTTATGGAGCGCACGCCCTATAGCGTGGCTCCCTACGGTGAGGATCAGTATCCGGCGCATCTCGGACCCTCCGATGAGTTTGAGAAGTCCGGCTATATCTTCGTCTACCAGGATGTGCGCGGACGGTGGATGAGTGAGGGCACATTTGTGGAGATGCGTCCTCACATCGACGTCAAAAAATCCCCGAAAGATGTGGACGAATCGTCGGATACCGATGACACCATCGCGTTTCTGCTCAAGCATGTGTCCAATAACAACGGCAAGGTGGGCATTTGGGGCATCTCCTACCCGGGGTTCTACACCTCGGCGTCGATCATTGACTCGCCGCCGGCGCTGGTCGCTGCCAGCCCGCAGGCGCCCATGACCGATCTCTTTCGCGGAGATGACTCCTACCACGGCGGCGCTTTTATGCTTTCGGCGGGCTTTGGCTTTTATGCACCCTTCTTTTATCCGCAAAACAATCCGGTGCTGCCCCATCCAGGAGCTCCGTTCAGTTTTGGCACGCCCGACAGCTACGAGTTCTATCTGAAGGCCGGCAACGTGGCCAACCTGGATTCATACCTGACGCGCCCGAATTGGCTTTGGGATGACCAATGGAAGCACGACACCTATGACTCGTACTGGCAGTCGCGCGACCTCTCGCGCCACATGAAGAACGTGCGCTGCGCGGTGCTCGTGGTGGGCGGCTGGTTTGACGCAGAGGATCTGAAAGGCCCATACCGCACCTTTTACGCCATCCACAAATTCAATCCCACGACGCCGATCACGCTGGTCGAGGGTCCATGGGTGCACGGCGGCTGGGCGCGCAGCGATGGCAGCCACCTGGGCGATGTGCAGTTCAACGCCAAGACCGCCGACTACTTCCGCACCTACATCCAATTTCCATTTTTCGAGCATTATCTGAAGGGCAAAGGCGAGGCATTGCCCAGGGCCATCGTTTTTCAAACAGGCACGAACGTCTGGCGCAGATACGACGCATGGCCGCCCAAGGCCGCCACGCCGAAGATGCTCTATTTCCACGCCGACGGCAAACTCAGCTTCGATCCGCCGGCCAAAGCCAGGAGCGAAGACGAATACGTAAGCGATCCCAACCATCCCGTGCCCTTCGTGGGCTATACAACCAATACGGTGCCGCAGCGCTACATGGTGGACGACCAGCGCTTTGCCCGCTACCGGCCCGATGTGGTGGTTTATGAGACCGAGCCGCTCAAGGAAGACGTCACGATCGCTGGTCCCATCTCGCCGAGGCTGAAGGTGGCAAGTTCCGGCACCGACTCCGACTTCGACGTGAAGCTGATCGACGTCTATCCGAACGACTATGTCAATTCCGGCTCTGGCGGCGAGTCCGGCAAGCGGATTCTGGGAGTGCCTCCGCTGCTGATGGGTGGCTATGAGCAACTGCTGCGCGGCGAGCCCTTCCGCGCCAAGTTCCGCAACAGCCTGGAGAAGCCCCAGCCGCTTACGCCCGGGAAGATCACTGAGATCGATTTCAATATGCCCGATCTTTATCACACCTTCCGCCGCGGGCATCGCATCATGGTGCAGGTGCAAAGCTCCTGGTTCCCGCTTACGGACCGCAATCCGCAGATCTTCACAGACATTCCGTACGCCAAACCGGGCGATTTCCGGGAAGCGACCGAGCAGATCTTCCACCAGAAGGGTGCGGCCTCGGGCGTGCGGGTGATGGTGCTGCCGCAGCCATAACAACAGACCAGCGAGATTGTGGCGCCGGCACGCGAATCCCTGCGGGACTTTCGGACTGCAGCTGTGCTCGATGCCGGCTGGCGGGAATCAGTGCGCCGGATTCAATGATTCGCTGATCGCGTGCCGCTGCCGGAGACGAACCACGTTCGCAGCACGCGGAGTTCAGAAGCCCAACTGGATGCGCGTCATCGCCACCCGCTCGCTATGTATGCGGGGAATATTGCCCGCGGCCATGTGAAACGACGTGTATTCGTAGTCCACGATTAATTTTGTGTGCCGGTTCATGTGCCAGTTCATGCCGACGGCCGATTCGCTGGCCCTCTTGGCAGAACTGGCTGGAGACGCGAAGTTCGGAAACGCATTTGCGTCAAAATCCAGCCCACTGTGCCGGACGGCGAGTTCCCAGGCTCCCCAATGATGCAGATCTTCGGCAGGCGCGAAGTCGTGTCTGGGCCGAAAATCGCTGTACGTGTTATTTTCTCCCGTGAGCATGACGGAGCCGGCAAGCTCCCAGCCGTGGTGGGAGAGGTATTGATGAACGCCACCGGCGGAGAGGGTCGCGCCGGAGACAACATACTCAACGAGCACTCCCACCGGTCCGAAGAAGTAGCTTGCCTGTGGTGATACGCGCTTATGCATGCCGTCCGCGATGGTGCCGGCAGCGTAATGAAAGAGGATCTCCTGTCCGATTGTCCTGAAGACGGGAGGATCGCCGAAATGATGACCCGCGGAGGCGGCAACGCCCACGCCTAACGGTTGCAGCGAGGTGATCCCGGCTCCGGTGAACGGTTCGACGAAGACACGGGCGACACCCTCATTTGTGCCGTGCCACTCGAAGTTGGCATTTGCGCCGTCTTCCGTACCGCTGAAATAGCCAAGCTCGTAGGTGATCGCATCGCCGAGGAACGAGCCTTCAAACTGCGACCCCAGATCGCGAAGGGGCAGCAGATCGGAGGCCATGGAGCGTTCGGCGAAGGTCAGGTCCCGATCCGGACGCAGCACCTCGAGGCCGATTGGCGTCTTGAATTTTCCCAGGCGTAAATTTCCGAAGGGCAGTGAGGTAGATTCGGCGTAGACTTCCTGGATGACCGTATTGCCTTCGCCAAAGTCGGGCATAAAGCGGAAGTACATCTGGTCCGCGAGGGTGCCTTCGACCAGCGGGCGGACACGGCGGAAGAGAAGTTGATCATGCTGAAGGCCATTCAGGTTGGCGGCGAAAAGACGTCCATCCGCCTGGAGATAACCCTGGACCTTGACCTGGCTTGATCCCTCGCGGTTGGAGATCAGCATACCGTTGCTCCTGAAGGCCACCCGCGGAAAATTCTGATCAGCCGCCTCCACCAGAGCGCCATCTCCGGGAATGTGTTCCCATGCCTTTTGGCAGTCGATGGACCGCGCACAGAGGCAGCACACAATCAGTAGATAGGCCGGCATCCCACGACGGATGCAGTGGAAGCACACCTTTCGTCTCCTCGTCGGCCCCTGGCCCGTCGCCACGCTGGCAATCCGCAGTCGAAAAGCTGCTTTCATTTTAGTCCTTATGTGTTGTTTCGGCTTCGTGTGTTTCGACCGCAGCCTCTTCAGGCGCGCCTCCCCGGGCGCTGGCCGCGGTGGTGCCGTCTTTGGCCCGCGGTCTGCGCTTGCGGCGCAGCCTGGAAGCGAGCGCATCGGTCAGGAAGCCTGCGAGCATCGCCACCAGCACCGCTCCCCCTCCGTACGCCCACGGCCGGTTGGAGGCGAGGCTGGCCATATACGCAGGGAACCCAACCTCGACGAACCGAAGGGTAGCGGCAGAACGCGCGATCACACACATTCCCCGGCAGGCGTACACCTCGACTTGATAGTCGCCGGGTGGCGCCATCCTCGGCCACTCAAAGTCGAGAGCATAGGCGGTCTTCGAACCGCTGGCGGTGAGGTTTACAGAGTGCGGACGAACGCAATAACATCCCTCGCGCTCCTTGAGGTGGAAGAAGTCGCCCTGCAGGAGCTTTGCATATTCGGGATCCGGTTGCATATCGCGGTCACCGCTTTGCCGCGTGCCTTCGGTCAGGCTGCATTTGCACCGGCAGAGACAATGGATCCGCTTCATGATCGCGGATTCATCCAGCCGGTATTCATCCAGCGATGCGCGATCGAGCATCGTGCTGGCATCGCCGGAAGCGAAGCTGAGGAAGACCGAGGGTGCCTGCTTGATATGGATTCGGTCGACATTCAGCCAGATGGGTCCTACGCGTCCTTTGCGATTGAAGAACTCATCCTTCCGGTCACCCCGGATCACGACCAGAACGCC
>JAJZNH010000797.1:799-6319 GCA_021811745.1 Acidobacteriota bacterium | reverse complement strand
GCTGGACCAGCTGCAGCGCTCGCCTTGGGTGACACGTCAGGGCCAGCGTGCCGACCAGCCGATTCCCTTCAGTCACGAGCACCATGTGATGGGGCTGGGGCTGCAATGTCAGTACTGCCACACGACTGTGGAAGTTTCCAGCTACGCGGGGATTCCGCCCACGCGGACCTGTATGAACTGTCACTCGCAGATCTGGACGGATGCGCAGCTGCTGCAGCCGGTACGGCAGAGTTGGGTGACGGGCCAGTCGATCCCGTGGATCCGGGTGCACGACCTGCCGGACTTTGTTTATTTCAATCACGCGATCCACGTCAATAAGGGCATCGGGTGCGCGACCTGTCATGGGCGAGTAGATGAGATGCCGTTGATGTACGCGCAAAATACGCTACAGATGGAGTGGTGTCTAAACTGCCATCGCGATCCGGCGAAGAACCTACGCCCGACGAGTGAGATCTACAACATGGCATGGAAGGGACCGTCGGAGGATCACCCGGTGTGGTGCTCGGCGTTGCCGGACAAGACGGGAGTGCCCACGGCACAGCTAGTGAATTGCGTGACCCGGGACCCGAGTCAGGATCCATTGGCTGAGGAGACGGCTCTGCTGGAAGCGCCGGCGGGTGCGGCGCAAGCGGCGAGCGCCGCGCACAACGTAGCGGGGGATGTCAGCCCGCCGCTGCCGCAGCCTGCGCCGGTCTATCAGGAATTCGAGAGTCAGGACGCGCTTGGGCACTTTTTACTTGTTCACTACAAGATTAAGACGCCTAAAGATCTGACGAACTGCGAGACCTGTCACCGATGAACGCGCGAGAGATGAACCCGGCCGCGATTCATGCGCCGAATGAAACGGGGAATGCCGTGAACAACGAGGAAAACATTGCTCAAGCTGCCGAAGGGCAGCCCGCCAAGCCCATGACGCTGGCCGAGGTGCGCCAGGAGCTAAAGAGCGCAAAGGGCAAGTCCGCCGCGGCGGGCAAGAAGCTCTGGCGGTCGATGGACGAGTTGGCCGATACGCCGGAGTTCCGCGAAGCGGTGGATCGGGAGTTTCCTTCGGTGGCGCCGGAGTGGGTGGACCCGGTCTCGCGGCGCGGCTTCCTGAAGTTGATGGGCGCATCGGTCGCGCTGGCCGGTTTGGCCGGCTGCACCAAACAGCCCGAAGAAAAGATATATCCGTATGTAAGAGCGCCTCAGGACCTGGTGCTGGGCAAGCCCATGTACTTCGCCACCGCGCATCCATTTACCACCGGCGCGGTGCCACTGCTGATCAAGAGTTCCGAATTCCGGCCCATCAAAGTGGATGGCAACCCGGAACACCCTTACAACCGGGGCGGCTCGGACCCGTTCTCGCAGGGGACGCTGTTGGGCATGTACGATCCTGACCGCTCGCAGCATGTGCTGTATCGCGGGGAGAGCCGGGAGTGGGGAGATTTTGTCGAAGCGTTGCAGGGGAAAGTGACCTCGACCAAGGACGGGACGGGCATTTACTTTCTGAGCGCGACCATTACGTCACCCACGCTGGCGCGGCAGTGGAAGGCTGTGCAGGCGGCCTGGCCCAAGGCCAAGCTGGTGCAGTACGATCCGGCGCTGGCGGGAACGGCGGCCGAAAAGGGCATCAACGTTCAATATGATCTGGCGGCCGCGGATGTCATCGTTTCGCTGGATGCGGACTTTCTTTCGAGTGCGGACTATCCAGGGTTCCACCGGCTGGTGCGGGACTACGCAAACCGGCGCCGGCAGCCGGCGGAGGGATGGAACCGGCTGTACTCAGTCGAGAGCTCGACGACCACAACGGGCATGAAGGCCGAGCACCGGCTGCGGCTGCGTGCGAGCGAGATTCCGGCCTTCACGGCGGAGCTGGCCAAGGCTGTGGGCGTGGCGGGCGTGAACCCGCCGGCGTGGGAGTGGAGCAACGACGAACAGAAGTATCTGGCCGCGCTGGTGGCGGACCTGAAGGCCAACGGCGGCAAGTGCGCGGTGCTTCCGGGGCTTTATCAAGACGCGTCAGTGAGTGAGCTGGCGCTGGCCGTCAATAGCGCTCTCGGTAACATCGGCAAGACGGTTTTTGTTTCGGCAGAGACGGTGAATCCGCTGCCCAGCGACCAGTTTGGAGACTTCAAGGCGCTGGTGAGCGATCTGAACGCGGGCAAGGTGGACTGGCTGATTATTCTCGACTCCAATCCTATTTACACTGCGCCCGCCGATCTGAAGTTTCTATCGGCCTTTAACAAGGCCAAGACCGCGGTTCATCTCGGCGCACACTTGGACGAGACAGGCCAGATCTCGGACTGGCACATTAACTCAGCGCACTATCTGGAGTCGTGGAGCGATTGCCGGGCCTATGATGGGACGGTTTCGATTGTGCAGCCGATGATTGCGCCTCTCTATAACGGCCACACGGCGCACGAAGTGTTGCAGTTGCTGCTGCTCAACAACCCCTTCTTGAGCGCCCACGATGCCGTGCGCGAGACGTGGCTGACGGTGATCCAGAAGAACGAGACGGCGCCGGGCGATGTGGAGATGGGCTGGCGCAAGGTGCTCCACGACGGCTGGATTGAAGGAACGGCATTCGACAGAACAGCCAAGGCGAACGTGGCGGCGGTGTTTCATGGCGCGGTTCCCGCGCCCACGCCCAAGGATTCCATCGAGATCATCTTCCGGCCCGATCCGAATATCTACGATGGGCGCTGGAGTAATGTGGGCTGGCTGCAGGAGCTGCCCAAGCCCGTCACCAATCTAAGCTGGGACAACGCGGCCATCGTTTCCGGAGCCACGCTGACGCGGCTGGGCCTGCAGGAGCAGGACATCGTGGAGCTGAGCGTGGGTAAGGGCAAGGTGCGGGCGCCGGTGATTGTGGCTCCCGGCCATCCCGACAATTCGGTGACGGTGTACCTGGGCTTCGGCCGCGAGTTTGCCGGGCGTGTTGGTTCGGGGCACGGCTTCAATGCCTATCTGATCCGCAACAGCTGGGCGCCGTTCTACGCCACGGGATCCATCAAGCAGGTGCCCGGCACGTGGGGCGTGGCGATCACCAAGAGCCACTATCAGGACCACCGCGGGAAGATGTTCGGCCAGGAGGGCAACGGCAACAACTCGCTCGAAGGCGACGAGGCGCTGGGCCCGCGCGGCATTATCCGCTACGCCACGCTGGAGGAGTTCAAGGCCGATCCGAATTTCGCCCACGAGGGCATCAATCACGAGACTCCCGCGAGCAACACCTCGCTGTTCCCGAACTGGCCGTACAACGAATATGCCTGGGGCCTGTCGATCGACATGAACAGTTGCACGGGGTGCAACGCGTGCATTGTGAGCTGCTACGCGGAAAACAACATCGCGGTGGTGGGCAAGCAGCAGGCGCGCATCGGGCGCATCATGCAGTGGCTGCGCATCGACACTTATTTCGAGGGGGATTTGTCGACGCCGCGGGCGCACTTCCAGCCCATGAACTGCCAGCAGTGCGAGGACGCGCCGTGCGAGATTGTCTGCCCGGTGGGCGCGACCGTGCACTCGCCCGACGGCTTGAATGTGCAGGTCTACAACCGCTGCGTGGGGACGCGCTATTGCTCGAACAACTGCCCGTACAAGGTGCGGCGCTTCAACTTCCTGCTCTACTCGGACTATGACACGCCCAGCCTGAAGCTGATGCGCAACCCCGACGTGACGGTGCGCTCGCGCGGCGTGATGGAGAAGTGCACCTACTGCATCCAGCGCATCCAGGAAGCCAAGATCCAGGCCGACATTGACAACCGCCGCGTCCGCGACGGCGAGATTATCACTGCCTGCCAGCAAGCCTGCCCGGCTCACGCGATTGTCTTTGGCGATCTGAACGACAAGACCAGCCAGGTCAGGAAACTGCGAGCCAACGTGCGCAGCTACCAGGTAATCGCAGACATCAATACGCGCCCAAGGACGACTTATGTGGCCGAAATACTGAATCCGAATCCGCAACTGGAAGAAACGCCGGTGGAGCACCTGCCGGCAAAGGGTTGAACTCACGATGGCGACCAGCGAAGTGAACATTAAGGACCCGGGCATCGATCCGGCAACCGGCGAGTTTAAGGTCATTGGACCGGGACAGACCTTCAGGTCGGTCACCGATAAGATCACGGGTATCGTACTCACGCCGCACACGCCCATGGGCTGGTTTGGCTTTTTTGGCGTGGCCGGCGCCGGCGTCACGATGCTGTTGGTGGCCCTGGTGTGGTTGTTCCTGAAAGGCGTCGGCATCTGGGCTATTACCCAACCCGTGGCCTGGGGCTTCGCCATCATTAACTTTGTGTGGTGGATTGGTATCGGCCACGCCGGAACGCTGATCTCGGCCATTCTGCTGCTCTTCAAGCAGACCTGGCGGAACGCGATCAACCGCTTCGCTGAGGCCATGACCATCTTTGCCGTGATCTGTGCCGCGCTGTTCCCGCTGATTCACGTGGGCCGTCCATGGCTGGGATATTGGCTGCTGCCGCTGCCGCTGACCATGGACGTTTGGCCGCAGTTCCGTTCGCCGCTGATGTGGGATTGCTTCGCAGTTTCGACCTACGCGACGATTTCCCTGGTTTTCTGGTACATCGGCATGGTTCCCGACCTGGGCACCATGCGCGACCGCGCGGAGTCGAAGTTCGCGAAGTATTTCTACGGCATGCTTTCCCTGGGCTGGCGCGGTTCGGTGCGGCACTGGGCGCGGTATGAGACCGCCGGGCTGCTCTTGGCGGGCCTGGCCACTCCGCTGGTGCTTTCGGTGCACACGGTCATCAGCTTCGACTTCGCCGTGGCCGTTCTGCCCGGCTGGCACACCACCATCTTCCCGCCCTACTTTGTGGCCGGCGCCATCTACTCGGGATTCGCCATGGTGCTCACTTTGGCCATCCCGCTGCGGAAGTTCTATCACTTGGAGCAAATCGTTACGCTCCGGCACATCGATAATTGCGGGAAGGTCATGCTGGCCACGGGCTTCATCGTTGCCTATGGCTATGGCATGGAAGCCTTCATGGCCTGGTATTCAGCCGATCACTGGGAAGCCTTTACCTTTTGGAACCGCGCCTTCGGCCCCATGGGGTGGTCCTACAAATTACTCATCATCTGCAATCTCTTGATTCCGTTGACGACGTTGTGGGTTCGCAAATGGCGCACCAACATGCTTTTCATGTTCATCATGTCGCTGGTGGTGAACACGGGCATGTGGTTCGAGCGCTTCGTGATTATTGTGACCAGCTTGACGCGGGATTTTCTGCCCTCTTCGTGGGGCACGTACTACCCGACCAAGTGGGACTACATGACGTTCGGCGGGACGCTTTTGCTGTTCCTGTTCCTCTTCCTGTTGTTCGTTCGCTTCCTGCCCATGATTCCGATGTCGGAGATTCGCACCATGCTGCCAGGTGCTGAGATCAAGCCCAAGGCGGCAGCGGAGGTAGGTGACTAATGCCCCCACGCGAAGGAACTTACGGCCTGCTGGCCGAATTCGATACGCCGGGCGACCTGATCAGAGCGGCGCGGAAGGCGCGCGAGGATGGATGGCGGCGGCTGGACTGC
>JAJZNH010000797.1:0-789 GCA_021811745.1 Acidobacteriota bacterium | reverse complement strand
ACCCGTTGGAAGAGGCGGCGGAGGCCATCGGCTTTCACCGCAACAAGGTGCCGCTGCTGACGCTGATCGGCGGCTTGATTGGCGGAGCGGCCATGTTTTCTTTGGAGACGTGGATTTCGGTGCTGGCCTTCCCCCTGAATATCGGCGGGCGTCCGACCTACTCCTGGACGGCCTTCATGGTGCCGGCATACGAGTGGACGATTCTGTGGGCGGGTCTTTCGGCGGCCTACGGGATGTTGGCGCTGAACGGACTGCCGGCGCTTTACCACCCGCTGTTCAACGCACCTAATTTTCGTGACCGGGCAACCATGGACAAGTTTTTCCTGTGCCTGGAAGCGCTGGACCCGAAATTCGATCTGCGGGAAAGCAAGGTATATCTGGAGAGCTTAAAGCCGGTATCGGTGACGGAGGTGGAGTACTGATGCGCGTGCAGCCTTCAGCTTTCAGCTTTCAGCTCTCAGCAATCAGCTTCGCGCGCCGGCTTGTGCTGCGCTGTGCTGCGCTTGCCGGCCTGGCAGCGATTGTGTTCACCGCCGGATGCCGGCAGGACATGCAGAATCAGCCCAGAATGTTTCCGCAGCGGGGATCGTCCATGTTTCCGGATCATCGCGGGGCGCGTCCGCAAGTAGCAGGTACGGTGGCGCGCGGGGAGTTTCATGAGGACAGCTATTTCTATACCGGCGTGATGGTGGATGCGCAGGGTCATCGGGAAGAAAGCAATCTGATGCCATTCCCGGTGACGATGACGGTGCTCAAGCGCGGGCAGGAAGAGTACAACGTGTACTGCTC
>JAJZNH010000502.1 GCA_021811745.1 Acidobacteriota bacterium | reverse complement strand
CTGTGCATTGCGCGGGCGCTGGCGGTGGATCCGGAGGTGCTGCTGATGGACGAGCCGGCCTCGGCGCTGGACCCGGTTTCGACGTCGAAGATCGAGGACCTGATTTTTCAGCTCAAGGAGCAATACACGATTGTGATCGTGACGCATAATATGCAGCAGGCGGCGCGTGTGGCGGAGAATACAGGCTTTTTTCTGAACGGGCGGATGGTGGAGTTCGACTCGACGCACAAGATCTTTACCAATCCTTCGGACAAGCGCACGGAGGATTACATTACGGGGAGGTTCGGATGACGCGCATCCGGTTTCAGCAGAGTCTCGAGGACCTGAAGGAGAACCTCCTGGTGATGGCGGGGCTGGCCGAACAGGCGATTCAGCGCGCCATTGAAGCATATCGGGTTCGCGATTTGTCGATTTGCGACCTGGTGACGCGCAGCGAGATTGCCATCAATCGCATGGAGCGCGACATCGATCAGGCGGCGCTGGATCTGCTGGCGATGGAACAGCCCATGGCGGTGGATTTGCGCTTCATCCTGAGCGTGATCAAGATCAATGCCGACCTGGAGCGGGTGGGCGACGCGGCCAAGAGCATCAGCGATCGAGTGCGCCACATGGAGCAGATGCCGGTGGCGGAGTTGCCGGTGGATATTCCGCGGATGGCCTCGCTGGCGACCGACATGGTGCGCAAAAGCCTGCAAGCGTTTATCGAGGCGGACGCAGAAGTTGCGCGCGCGGTGCTGATGCAGGACGACGCGGTGGACACGATGAACCGCGCCGCCTACAAGGCGCTGACCAAGTTGATGGAGGAGCAGAGCCACCTGGCGCCGCAGGCGCTGAATGCGCTGATGATCTGCCGCAGCCTGGAGCGGGTGGCGGATCACGCCACAAACATTGCCGAAGACGTCATCTTCTGGGTGCAGGGCGCCGATGTGCGGCACCACAAGAGCGTGACGGCGGTGAAAGCATCCCGGGCGGCGGGGTGAAGGAGTGTCGCGGGCGGGCGGCCCGGTGCAGGCCGTCAGCGACCGGCGCATTGCCAAACCAAAAGCCCCGCGAGTCGCGGGGCTTTTTTCGAGCGGGAAAGACGAAGCGCGAAGGCTGGCCGTCAGCGTGCGGTGAGGCGGACACCCATGCCGTTGAGGCGGCTGCGGGCGGCGCGGGCTTCGGGGGTCTGCGGATGGCGGCGAATCAGTTCGCGCAGTTCGCGGATGCCTTCGGCGCGTTTGCTCAAGGCGAGCAGAGCATAACCCTTGTGCAACTGCGCGGCGGCGGCCTTGGCATTGCCGGGAAAGCCTTCGAGAACGGCGTTGTAATCGGTCACCGCGTCGTCGTAGTGCTGCTGCTGGTAGGCGATTTCGCCGAGGTAGAACTGCGCACTGCCGGCCAGGTCATCGAGCGGATAATAGTGGACGACGTCCTGGAATTCACTGGAGGCGAGTGGGTAGCGGCCGGCGCTGAAATCGCGCAGGCCGGCCTGGAAGGTCTCCTTAAGTGGAGGCGCCTGCGCCTGGGGCGCGGCTGCGGCGCCGGGGATCGCTCCGGGCTGACTGCCATCGGCCGGGGGCAGGGCCGTGCCGCCGGGGCCGGTTGCGGGAGCGTTGGGCTGCGCACCTGGTTGGGCCTGGGACATCTGGCTCTGTACCGTCTGCACCTGGGTCTGCAGGTCCTGGATGGACTTGTCGAGTTTGGCAATGCGGGCCTTGAGTTCATCGACAGAGTCGTTGAGCGACTGCACCTGACCGGAGATGGCATCCGTCTTGCCCGACTCCGCCTGTGCCTCGGCGCTCAACTCCTTCTGCATGTTCGTAACAGCGGTGGACATCTGGGTGGCTTGATTGGCGGTTTGCTGGGCGAGGTTCTGCATTACCCCGAAATGGCTGTCCAGCGTGGACTGCAGCCGCTGCATCATGTCGAGGAGCTGTTGCACCTGTGTTTGCAGTTGGATGATTTCTTTTGAAGCCGCATGGGCCGGCGCACCCGCCGCCGCAAGCACGACAGCCGCCAGGAAACCCGCCAGAATGCGATTGCGAAACTTACGTGCGCTCATACTTCACCTGTTCCCATGATAGCAACAAGATAGCAATAAGATGCGGCAGCCCCTCAAGGAAGCTGCCGCACGCGAGGGGCAACATCTGTTCGCCCATCCGCGGTTGTTTGCGCCGGCGGACGGGCAAAACCGATTGGCCGCAGATCGCAACCCTTTGGCCACAGAGCGCGGCATTCAGCGCGCCTCGTTCTACTGGTCGATGCTGAAACCGGCGCGGCGGTTGAGCTGCCAGCACTGCTCGTTCGACTCGGTGCAGAAGGGCTTCTCCTTGCCGTAGCTGATGACGCGGATGCGGCTGGCCGCGACGCCGTTGTTGACCAGCGAGTTCTTGGCGGCGTTGGCGCGGTTCTGGCCGAGCGCCAGGTTGTACTCGTCGGAGCCGCGCTCGTCGCAGTAACCCCCGATGACGATCTTGATATCGGGATGACTGTTGAGGTAGCTGGCGTCCTTGGAGAGCGTGGCTTGCGCATCGCTGCGAATGTCGGCGGTGTCGTAGTCGAAGAAGATGTCCTGGACGTTGGCCTTGAACTCCTCTTCGGCAGACATCGTATTGCTGGGCACAGCCACTGCCGGCGGCGGATTCACCGTTACGGTCGCCGAAGCGTCGGCCGAGCCGCCGTCACCGCGCGCGACCAGATGATACGTGGTGGTCTGGGTCGGCGTCACCGTTTTTACTCCGGAGGTGGGTACATCGCCAATGCCGTCGATCGAGACCGAACCGGCGTCGGTGGTGCGCCACGAGAGCTGGACCTGATCTCCCGAAGAGACCACGGTGGGCGTCGCCGTCAGTTGCGCGGTCGGGGCCGGCATGGTGGGCGGCGGTGCAGCGGCGGCAGGGGGGACAGGCTGCTGCTTCTTCTTGCAGCCCGCGACAGCAACCAAGGCAAGACACAAAGCTAAAGGCACAAACATGCGTCGTTTCAAGGGACAACTCCTTATCAGGGACAAGATTGGTTTCTGACCGGCCGGGCCTGGTTCGCCGTTGCTGCCGGCTTCACCTTGTCCGCGCTTGAATGCACTGGATCATGTTGTAGGCAAAGCGAGCGCATTGGCCATGACCTGAGTACGTCAGAAGGGTTGGGGTTCGAGCCGGCATGCACTTCGTTCGTCTGAAGACGCGCTTCCGGCATACCGGCTTGCCCCGGTCTTTGGGCGCGTGCAGCCCGTGGATGGGGGCGATGTTCGGAATTTGAGCGGAACAATACCCGGAGAAAGAGAAGCCCTACTGGCCGTATCTCTGCCGGGGTTCATTTCCAGCTCCAGTCGGGCATGAAGTTATTGCCCGTATGCGTTAACTGCTGCTGATGGGTGCCATCGGCAAGCATCGACCAGATCTGCGTGCGGGCGCCCACTTTGCGCTCGAACACAATGTGGCGGCCATCGGGGGACCAAGACGGGAAATCGTTGCTGCCAGACTCGTGAGTGGCCTGCAGCCAGCGCTTGCTGGCGATGTCCATCACGTAAATGTCCTGGCCGCCGGGATCGCCGGGGCCGTACTTGCGGTTCCAACTGAAGGTGAGCATGCCACCGTTCGGCGACCAGGAGGGCGAAACCGCATAGCCGCTGTCGGTCATGCGCTGCACATTCGATCCGTCCTGATCCATCATGTAAATCTGCGGCTCGCCGGTGCGCCCGCTGACGAAGGCGAGCTGGCCGTTGGTCTTGGGATTCCACGCCGGCGAGGTGTCGATCCCGAAGTCCGTGATCTGGTGGAGCCGGCCGCCGCTGTCGTCCGAAATCCAAATCTGCGGACGTCCCGAACGGGCCGAAGAGAAGGCGAGCCGGGTACCGTCGGACGACCATGCCGGGGCATGATTGCTTCCGCCCTCGGATCCTCCCGGAAAACTCACCAACCGCCCAAGGTCGAGCGAATACATGCGAATGTCCCAGCCATTGCGGCCAATGGTCTCAAAGGCAATGCGAGAATTATCGGGCGACACATGAGGCGAGAGCGAGATGCTCCCCAGATGCGTAATCTGGTGCTGGTTCTCGCCGTCGTAATCCATCTCCCAGATTTCCTTCGAGCCGGTACGCGAGCTGACGAAGTAGATCTTGGTTTCGCAGATGCCGTTGATGCCGCCGCCAAGGCGGAAGATGATGGCGTCGGCGAAGCGATGGGCGATGGTGCGCGCCATCTCCTCGCTGGCCGTCTCGTTGTATTGCTGGGCCAGCACCTGCGGGCTCTGGGTGTTGTGCGTGTCGTAGAGCCAGCCGTAAACAATCAGGCGGCCATTGGTGGCCGAAAGCGAGCCGAACGCGACCATGGCGGCGTTGGCGGGAGCCGCCGCCCACTGCGCCAGCACGATCTCCTGCGGGGCGCCAGGCATCACCTGCGGCGACAGACTCTTGGAGACCATGTCGAAGAGCCCGGCGTTGTCGAGGTCGCTGTAGAGGGTCGCGTCAAAGACGGCCTGCAGGGCGGGTGTCTCAGGATCGTTGCCCGTGGTCTTGAAGTCCGCCGCGGCCAGCCGGATCGACGTATTGCCAAGGTTGGTGCCGGTATGCACCCAGTCCTGCGCCGGCACGGCCGCCGGAACCATCAGGAATCCGAGCAGCAGAAGCGGCAAAGCAAACAGCATTGCCTTCATGCGTTGAGAGGTCCTTCCTGCTTTCCAGAGGCTCATCTTGCTGCCTTCCCCATGAAGACCTACTTTCCATGACGCAGAAGTCATCCAAACGTTTGGTCCAGTTTCCAACCTTTGGACTCCGGAAAGTCATCCGCTGGATCGTGAAATTGTGGTGAGAGAACCGGCAAGAGGTGCGGAAATGAAACGGCAAACACGTCAGTATTCGCAATAATAAGAGACTTTCAACGTACTTTGATTATAGGCTCCAGGCAAGGGACCGAAAGTGTCAACACGCTGCACGCCGCGCATGCAGGAGCGGTCGAGGGTGGGGCTGCCGCTGGAGCGGTCGAGTTGGACATTGCCGGGGCTGCCCTGGCGGTCGATGGTGAAGACGAGGTAGACGCGGGCGCCGCGGGGCGTGCGCGGATCGACCTCCGCCTTAAACCAGCTTTGCGCCATTTTGCGGTTGATCTGGTCGACGTACCAGCCGAAGCGGCTGGCGAAGTCGTTATCGCCGACATTGGTGGGTCCGTTCGAGGCCATCTGGGGGTTCAGCTCCCGGGGCATGATGGAGCCTGACTGCTCGCCGTACATGGCGCGGTTCTGCGGCGGCTGGGGCTGATGCTGCTGGCTCTTTTGCGTTGTTTGCTTGCGCGGATTCACGTGCTTGCCGAGGATGGGAATGGCGGTCCGATCGACCTGTTTCTGGTCCTTGGGGCTGGGCGCCTCTGGCGCCTTGCTCGGGGTCTCGGTTGCCAGCACGTTTTGATTGATCTCCTGGTTGGGCAGGGGAAGAGCGCTGCTCACGAGGCTCACCTGCATGGCGCCTCCGGCGCCGGCATTGCCCCAAAGGTTGTGGTGGAAGAGCCCCAGGACCCACGCGTAATAACCCAGCAGCAGGCCGAGCGTGAGATGCAGCAGCAGCGAACCGGTCGCCGGCATCGCCATTGGCTCGGGCGCCAGTTCGCGCTCCAGGTGCTCGCCGCCTTCAAAGAGATTGGTCATTGCCGCTGTGCTAGTCTCCGCCGCTGCCCGCGCTCTTGGTGGTTTCCAGCGGCTGCGTGACGATGGAGACGTTGGTGATTCCGGATTGCTTGACCGCGTCCATCACGCTGGCGAAGGCCCCGAAGGGCACGCGCTCGTCGCTGCGCAGATAAATGAACTGGTGCGACGGGTCGACCCCGGCCTTGTGCAGCGCCTCGGGCAGGTCGTGGATGTTGATCGGCTGATCGTTGAGAAAGATGTTCTGATTGCGGTCGATGGTGACCACCATGCGCTGCTCGGTGATTTCCCTCACCGTGCGCGTTTTGGGCACGTTGACCTCGATGCCTGACTGCAGCACCGGCTCGGTAATCATGAAGATGATCAGCAGCACCAGCACCACGTCCACCAGCGGGGTGATGTTGATGTCGGCGAGCGAGGAGCGGGTCTGGCCGTTATTGGTTGTGAAGGCCATGGTCCACCTCGCCGCTTCGGGTGCAAACGCTATTTGTATACGCCACGTTCGGCCTCCCGTGGTAAATCCGCCGGCGGGCGTGGGGGCGCGGGATTGCGCGCCGGCATCTCCTCCAGCGAATTCAGAAGCTCCCGTGAGAAGTCATCGACCGCGGAGGCGAACACGCGGATGCGGGCGGTGAGTTGGTTGTAGGCCACCAATGCGGGAACGGCAACGAACAGGCCGGCGGCGGTGGTGATCAGGGCTTCGCTGAT
>JAJZNH010000301.1 GCA_021811745.1 Acidobacteriota bacterium | reverse complement strand
GATGCGAAGGCGCCGAAGGCCGAGGCGGCATCCTGACCCACTGGCGCGACGTGCAACCTGAGCGCCCTGAGCGGCGGCCGAGAAATCGGCCGCCGCTTCGCTTTGATTGGCAGCGCATCCTGACGCCGCCGACATTCCCGACGGTATGGGCATACCGCGCCGTCGCTCCCGACCTGCTCGGGTTCGGGCGCTCCGACAAGCCGATCGACGATGCCGTCTACACCATCGACGATGGTGCCGTCATGGCCGTGACTCAGCTTCATTTTGAGCAGATAGGGTTCATCGCGCCCCGTAGGATCGTCGCCCACAAGCTGCTTGTAGTTAATGTGTATAGGATCGTTTGGATCGAGGCCAACAACCCGATCATTCTCCACGTAGACACAAGGGACGCGATCCGCGGTTGCGGGAATGATGAAGGAATAATCGAAGCCCACCTCTCGCGCTCCGGGCACAATCTCTTTATTCCAGTCGATGTTGCCGCGGCCGAGACCCATATGCCACTTTCCGACGCAGCCGGTCTTGTATCCAGCCTGCTTGAAGAGGGATGGCAGCGTGGTCTGATGATCCTTGAAGAGCAGGTCCGCGTCTCCGGGAAGTATCCTCGCGTCGTGTCGCCGCCATGCGTACATTCCGGAGAGAATCGCATAGCGCGAAGGCGTGCACACCGATGCGTCAGAATGCGCGTCGGTAAATCTGCGGCCGCATTGTGCCAGGCCATCGATATGCGGCGTACGCGGAAGCTTTGCCCCGTAGCAGCCTACATCGCCGTATCCCACGTCATCAGACAGAATGATGACAATATTTGGCCGCTGCTGTGAACCAGACTCCGCAAATGCGCGCATTACGGACTGATTGTGAATTGCTGCCGTGGCGAAAGCCGCCGCGGTTCCTTTCAAAAACGACCTGCGAGGCAAAGAAGGCATAGGATAGCTCCCAAGAATTCGATTACATTCAGTACCGGTCATTTACTGCAGAAGCCATTCTAACCTCTGCGGCTGCGCCTGTGCCTATATGCCAAGCCGGCAATTCGCGGCAGTTTGGCCAGCCCCGCGCCACCACATTCATCTACCATCAGAGAAGCGTATGCCAAGAAAGCCAAAGCTCGGACAAAATTTTCTCCGCGATCCGCACGCCGTGGAGCGAATCGCATCGGCGCTTGGCGCTCTCGCCGGCCGGACGGTGGTCGAAATCGGCCCCGGCGAGGGAGCCATTACCGGAACGCTGGCCACGAGAGCCGCCCACGTTCTCGCCATCGAGTTGGATAGCGAGTTGGCCGCGCGGCTGCGCGCCCGCTTTTCTCCGGATCGTGTAACCGTTATCGAGCAGGATGTGCTGCGCTTTGACTTTGCCGCGGCAGCGACAGCGGCCGGCACGCGGCTGCGGGTCGCAGGCAATCTGCCCTACTACATTACTTCGCCTATCCTGCTCAAGCTGGCATCCAGCCACGCCGCGCTCGACATAGCTGTGCTGATGGTGCAGCGCGAAGTTGCCGACCGCATTACCGCCGCTCCTGGCTCGCGCGATTACGGCCTGCTCACAGTAACGGTGCAAATGTACGGGCCGGTTGAGCGGTTGTTCACTTTGCCGCCTTCTGCATTCACGCCGCCGCCAGAAGTGCATTCCACCGTCTTTCGATGGCGGTTTGCGCCGCGCTTTGGCGAACTGCGCGTTGAAGAATCCGCTTTCTTCCGGTTCGTGCGAGCGGCCTTTGCGCAGAAGCGAAAAACGCTTACCAACAATCTACGCGCGGCCGGATACATGCCCAACGCCATTGCGTCCGCGCTGGCGCGAACTTCCGTCTCACCACAGGCGCGCGCAGAGGCGTTATCCATCGAAGCGCTTGCCGCCCTATGGCGCGGCCTTGAGGCGGCAGGGGCCGCTCCGCAAAGCGAAGCAGCCCCTGATTCTTGCGACGGATGAATTGAATGACGCGTTAATCCGCGCCGCCCTCGGCCGTGCGTCCGGGCTTGCCATCTGCCAGCGTCTCTTTTACCGTGATTCCGCGATCGCCGGGCGCGGAGATGAGAAACTTGCGGCCGTCCGTGTAGGTCACGGTGGCCGACCGGCCATCTTCTCCGGGCGTAACCGTGGCCACAGGATTGGCCTCACCCGGCTTAAGTGGAACGATCAGCGTGAGAAGAATCCGCGGGCCCGGGCTATCCAGTGTATGTAGCAGTGTTGTGGCGGGCACTCTGCGCGGATTGTCATAAACGCGGATGTTCCAGCCAAGAATCTCCGGAAATTCCTGCGCCGAGACGGCTCTGACCTTGAGTCCGCTGGTCAGCAGCGGAACGATGGCGACATTGGCTTCTCCAGCGTCCGTCGTTTCCAGCGCGTGCGTGGCCCGATCGAGGTGCGTGTGTGTCGTCAGCAACTGCCAGCGATCCTGATACGAATGGGTAAAGATATCATTCGGCCGCACCCGGTCGGCAATGACATACATATCCGGTTTGAGGTAGAGCACGTCGCGCTGTTGCGAGGCCGGACGAAGGCTCTTCGGCCCGTATCCTTCGTCGTACATGCCCGAGGCAAAGTCAAAGACGCTGTTGCTCTGCCAATGGCCGTCGATCGGGCCCTGGCTCACCAGGTCGGGATCGTGCCACGGATCAGGCGAAGTTGTCTGCCGGTTCTGTGCCAATCCATCCACGATCATGCAGTTATGCGAGTAGGTCGAAACCGCCCACTGCCTCCATTTGCTGTGTTCATAGCTTCCGCCGCCGCTATCGAAGATCAGGTCGCGGCCGTAGGGATATACGATGATGCCGAGCTTGTCCTGATGCATATGCCCCATGCCAAGGGGGCCAAGGCGAAAGAGCAGATAGTTATCAGTATGCGTCCACCCCGAGCGCATCACCGCAAGGCCGGAACGGTTGAGAAAGATCGAGGTGTAGTCCGGCTGTGTGCCCTCTGCGCCGCCGCTGGCGACCCATTTGAATTCAGGGTTGCCGGGAAAGTTGACGACTGCCATCCTAGAAAAAAGCGCAGGGAGATTGGCGCCGCCGGAATCGTTCAGTCTGGGCGTGTTCCAGGTGGGCGTCATGATGTTCATCTGCCACTCATAGCCCTTTTGGAGCGGCTCCGAGTAGCCTGCGGGCAATTCACCGGTCCGGCCCGTCCACCGCGCAATCTCGGCAATCTTGAGGATGTTGCCCAGAGCGACATTCTGATAGCCGGTCGAAAGCTCGGCTTGTGCGCCATCGGAGAGAATCTGCTTATGAGCTTCTTCAGCCAGCGCGTTTGACGCGTAGCTTCTCCATTCCGCAGCGTCCTTGAACTCGGGGAAGAGCGCGCCTGCCGCGTAAAGTCCGCTCATCTCCATGGTGAACCAGTTGAGGTGCGTGTGATAGTTGCGCAGATAGCGGGCGTGATCCAGAAACGCATCAACAAAGACGATCAGATCCGCGTCGCTCATCGCCCGCGAGCGCCGAAAGGCAAAAAATGCATCAGGCCATGATCCGCCCATCCGGATTCCGGCCTCGATCGTCCTCCACGCCGAATCGGGATTGTTGGCCGCATGGTCGGGCACCGGACATTGCGCGACCCACGAACCCATCTCGCTCACAAACGCCTGCGCGTAACGCTCATCGTGGGTTGCGCGATAGGCGTCCGCCAGGTCGCCCCAGAACGACATCCGGTTCATCTGCCACTGCCACTCGTCGTCCGGCGCCATACCGGGCGTGTGATAGGTGGCGTTGTAATGCCAATCCATCTCACCCTTTGGGAAAAGGTGCGTATAGGGATTGCCCCCGCCCGCTAGCCTGCCTGCAACAGCATCGTCGGCAACCTGCTTTTCACGGGGAGTGAGCGTGACCGGCTCTGTCGAATCGGTGGCTGGTCCCCAGTGCACCGAGGTGCGGTTGCGGAAGTAAGCGGCCAGATCCCTCTCGGCTTTGGCTGCATCCTTTCTCTTCCATGCCGCGGCCACCTGCGCAAGCTCCGGCCTGCTCAGGTCGAGCGCATTCAATACCGCGGCCTCATGCTGGCGTACTTCGGCCGGAGTCAATTGCTGCTGCGGAAACTTCCCTTCCTGGCCATGCGCAAACGGCGGATATCCGCACCCCAACAGCAGCCCGAGAGCAACACATCCGCAAATGATCGATTTCATTCTGTCTCCTCGCCTGCAACGGCAAATCACTGGAACACTTTTCTCTTCACGAAGAAAAGCGCGAGCGCGCCGTGAACACGCTCCATTCGCCGTTCAGAACCTACTCCTTGCCAGGAATTTCTGCCGGACAATCATAGCAGAGCGATCGCGGATATTGAACGCGTCAACGCCACGGCCTGCTTCCCTGCTCCTCAGCCCATTTATCCTCACCAAGTCTAGAGTCACGGATGTCGAATCCTGCTTTTGGGTCGACAATCACTTGTCCCGAAGCGGGTGCAACAATTAGCTTGGTCTTTGAACAGCAACAAGCGGAGCATGCCAGGATGAACGCGCAAAACCGTAGAGATTTCATGAAAAGCGCACTAGCGGCTGCAGTCTGTGTAGGAGCACAGGCACAGACTGGCCAGGCAGAGCCTGCTGCAGGCGGCGGCCTCGTAGAGGTGAGAGGCAATCCCATTCTCCCGGGCAGAGGCGTCTGCGACCCACAGGTCAGGATCTTCAATGGGAGCGTCTACCTATACGCCACACACGACTACTCACCGAAGAGCCGCGGATTCCGCATGGATAACTGGTGGGTGTGGCACAGCGACGATCTGGTGCATTGGAGCCTGGTAAGTATCCTCAAACCAGAAGAGACATTTTTGCGCAGACCATTCACCGAGTGTTGGGCTACCGACGCAGCCTCGCGCAATGGCAAGTACTACTTCTATTTCTCCGCCGGCCCAAAACAGATAGGGGTCGTCGTCGGTGACACGCCAGTGGGTCCATGGAAGGATCCGCTTGGGAAACCTCTGATTCCCGAAGGTCTCACCCCTGTAGAAGAACGTGATCCTGGCATCCTGATGGACGACGACGGTTCAAATTATATTGTTTTCGGCACATGGGACTATTACATCGCCCGTCTCAATGACGACATGATCTCTTTGGCGGAAGTTCCGCGGCTTATCAAGCTTGATCACAAGGCCGGCCCCTACGGTGAAGGCAAGACAGACGACAAGCCTTTCCTGCACAAGCGCCAAGGAATCTATTACCTCTCATGGGGATGCTTCTATGCCATGGCCGACAATCCTTATGGCCCCTATACGTACAAGGGTTCCATCGTTACCCCAGAGACAACTGCCGCGGACTTTCAGACCTCAAACATCTACCGTGATCGGCACGGATCATTCTTCCAATTGCACGGCCAATGGTATTTTGCCTGCAATGATCGCAGTCAAAAAGGCAGCACGCCTTACTTTCGGAACTCCATTCTTTCCTATCTCCACTACCGCAGCAATGGCGAGATGGCGCCTATTCGCATCAGCCGGATTGGAGTAGGTCAATACGATGTGGCCGCTGGCCCTGTCGAGGCGGAGGATTTCTTCAAACTGGCGGGCGGCGAGGTGAAAGAACGCCCCGGCGGCGGATTTGAGGTGCGCGACCTCGCCAACGGAAGCCTTCTCGTCTATCCGAATGTCCAGAACTTGCCCCCGCGCCCAAAACTGATCCTCCGCTTCTCCAATGGAGGAAGCGGCAAAGGCCGGATTGAGGTTCGCGAGGGCAGCATCGAAGGCCGTATCCTCGGCCATGCCACAATTCCATCGACGACACACTGGGACCGTTACGCCGATCTGGAGGTGCCTCTGACTTCAAGTACACCGCGCCTCGATCTTGCCTTCGTGTTTCGCGGACATAATGGGGAACTTGCCCGCCTGGATTCGTGGCGCGCGGTCGTCTAGGCCGAACTACCAATGCGCTGGGACCTCGCCCTATTCGTCGCTGACAGAGATCTCATGCAGCCAGCCGGGAGCCTTGAGCAACTCACGGGGACGCGGTCCATCGGCGGGGCCAACCAGGCCATCACGCTCCATCAGGTCAATCAGGTGCGCCGCGCGGCCGTAACCGATGCGTAGCCGCCGCTGCAAAAGGGACGTCGAGGCTTTGCCGAACTCGAAGACCAGCCGCACCGCGTCGTCAAACATGGGATCGTTCTCATCAGGATCGGCATTCGATCCCTCGACGCTTTGCCGCTCGTCCTTGGGTGACTCCAGGAAGCCCTCGGCGTATTCGGCCGCGCCTTGCGCCTTCCAGAAGTCAACCACCGCCGCCGTCTCTTTTTCGCTGACATACGGGGCATGGAGGCGCATCAGCCGGCTGGTTCCGGGTGGAAGGAACAGCATATCGCCGCGCCCCAGCAAAGCCTCGGCGCCATTGGTGTCCACAATGGTGCGCGAGTCAACCT
>JAJZNH010000119.1 GCA_021811745.1 Acidobacteriota bacterium | reverse complement strand
GATTAGGCCTTCAGGCAGATGGTCGCGCCACGCTAACCATGTCTTGGTGTCGGGCTCAACATGAAACTGGAGTCCGTATGCGCGGGTTCCAAACCGGAAGGCCTGGTGCGCGTACATAGGGCTCGAACCCAGCAGAACCGCGCCTTCGGGCAGAGTGAGAGTATCGCCATGCCAATGGAAAACGGGCACTGTCTCCGTATCTCCAATACATGCGAAGAGAGGGTCTAGCCGTCCGGCGGCGGTTAGCTCAATGGAGCCGAAGCCGATTTCCGCCTCAGGACCTGGGTACACACTGGCTCCAAGAGCCTTAGCCAGCAGTTGAGCTCCAAGACAAACTCCGAGCACAGGGCTGTCGCGGCGAGCAATCTTTGCCAACAACTCGCATTCTCTGGCGAGAAACGGATATCGGTCTTCTTCATACGCACCCAAAGGCCCGCCCATCGTCACCAGGCCATCGATGTGCTCCGCATCGGGAATCTTGTCCCCGCGGTCGAGGCGCCGAAAATCGACTTCGAATCCGCGCTTCTCCGCCTCTCGGGCAATGATCCCCGGGCCTTCCCATTCCACATGCTGCAAAATGACCCAACGGCTTTTCATCGCTGTCATTCTGGCACATTCCTTCGATGTGCGCTGCGACCAAAGTCCGAACCGAAGAATATCTTTTGTGGTCACGCCATTTCGAGAAGTTCAGAAATATGTATCGAGAGGTTGCGAATGCAACGAGGAGTGACATGCGTACTGCACTCTGTGATATACGGCCCATTGCGGTACACTCGCCGGCGTAGAGAATCTGAATGAGTTGGTATTTGGCGAAATTGCTTCCCTTAAACACCTGATGAACAGAAGGGAAGCTCCATCAAGCTCTTCGGTTGACCGCTTAGCGGAAATCGCATCTCACTGAAAAGCGTGGGAAACCATTTCTTGTCTGCTTATGCCCGGGACTTCCCCGTGAAAAGAGACAAAAGAACGATGGGAGGAAAATAATGGCGATTTGGCCGTTAGCTGCATATTTCGCAGCGGTACTTTTCATTGTCGTGGTGATGTTGAGCCTGTCCTATGTCCTGGGTCAGCGTCACGCAGAGCCCGCCACGGGCTCGCAGTTTGAGTCCGGCATCGTCTCCCAGGGTTCGGCCCACGTTCGCTTATCGGTTAAGTTCTTTCTGGTTGCCGCCATTTTTGTGGTTTTCGATCTTGAGGCGATCTTCCTCTTTCTTTGGGCGGTCGCAGGCCGCGACCTCGGCTGGCCGGGCTATATCGAAGCGCTCATCTTCGCCGGCGTCCTGTTTGTAACGCTTATCTATCTCTGGCGCGTGGGCGCACTCGATTGGTATCCAGCCTCGGGGCACGCAAAGGAGCATTCTTAATGCCGTCTCCCTTTGTGCAGCGCAATGCCCTTGCAGAACTGGTGCGTCCTGGAGAGGATCCTACGGAGAACGCAGTGCGCCGCAGCGTCGTTCTTTCGCGGCTCCAGGACCTTGTTGGTTGGGGACGAAAGAATTCCATCTGGCCGTTCAACTTCGGGCTGTCCTGCTGCTACGTAGAGATGGCCACGAGCCTGACCAGCAAATACGACATCTCGCGATTCGGCGCGGAAGTGATCCGAGGAACACCGCGGGAAGCGGATCTGATGGTGGTCGCGGGCACGGTCTTCATCAAGATGGCGCCCGTCATCCTGCGACTTTACGAGCAAATGATGGAGCCACGCTGGGTGATCTCGATGGGCTCCTGCGCCAACTCCGGCGGTATGTACGACATCTACAGCGTGGTGCAGGGTGTCGATAAATTCCTTCCTGTCGATGTGTACGTTCCTGGTTGCCCGCCGCGCCCCGACGCATTTGAGCAAGGCTTATTGTTGCTGCAAAAAGCGGTTGGGACCGAGCGGAGGCCGTTGAGCTGGGTTGTTGGTCCCCAGGAGACAACGCGTACGCCCTTGGCCTCCCAACGCGACATCCATCGTGCAGAGAGACAAGGCGTAACAACACTTCGCCCGGTAGACGAAATCTGACTATGCTGGCCGTGGCCTCCAAATCCGATGCCCCATCCACCGCAGCCGCATCTGTCGCCGGCTCGCTCGAAGCGGCGGTTGGAAAAGATGTGCTTACGCCGCAGACCACGGCGGACGGAATCGCCACCTTCTGGGTTGCTCCCGATAAAGTCCATGGCGCACTTGCCCATTTGAAGTTGGGAGTCGATCAACCGTACAGGATGCTTTATGACCTCACTGCCATCGATGAGCGCATGAGGACACATCCCCAGGACCACCCGGCCAGCGACTTCACCGTGGTGTACCATCTGCTCTCATTTGATCGTAATGAATACATTCGCATTAAGACACCTCTCACGGAAGATCGAGCGGTAATCGGCACGATCACCGATCTTTGGCCAGCGGCGAACTGGTACGAGCGAGAAGTCTGGGATATGTTTGGGATCCGCTTTGAAGGACATCCACATCTCGAACGCATCCTTATGCCGCGGACCTGGATTGGGCACCCCTTGCGCAAGGACCATCCGGCACGCGCTACTGAGATGGGGCCCTTCCAACTGCCCGACGCAAAGGAAGAGGCGGAACAAGAAGCATTGCGCTTCCGGCCGGAAGAGTGGGGCATGAAGCCTGGCCGCGACGGACAGGACTTTCTGTTCCTGAACGTGGGACCGCAACATCCGGGCACGCATGGCGTGCTGCGCGTGGTTCTGCAATTGGACGGCGAAGAGATCGTCGATGCGGTGCCCGACATCGGCTTCCATCATCGCGGCGCCGAAAAGATGGGCGAGCGGCAAACGTGGCACACCTACATTCCTTACACCGACCGGATCGATTATCTCGGCGGCGTGATGAACAACATGGCTTACCTGATGGCCCTGGAGAAGCTGGCCGGAATCCGTGTACCGCCCCGCGCACAGGTGATTCGGGTCATGCTCGCAGAGTTGTTTCGAATCATCAGCCACCTGGTCTGGTACGGAACCTTTGCACAGGACCTGGGACAGCTCTCGCCTGTGTTCTACACCTTCAATGACCGGGAGCGCGCCTTCGGAATCATTGAAGCCATCTGCGGGGCGCGCATGCATCCTAACTGGTTCCGCATCGGCGGAGTGGCCCAGGATTTGCCGAAGGGCTGGGATGGCCTGATCCGCGAGTTTCTGAAGTATCTCCCTTCGCGGCTCGCCGAGTACGACAAAGAAGTCATGCAGAACAGGATCTTCAAGCGCCGTACGCAAGGCGTGGGCGCATTTACAACAGAGGAAGCTATTGAGTGGGGAGTGACCGGTCCTGGTTTGCGCGCGTGCGGACTGGCGTGGGATTTCCGCAAGAAGCAACCCTACTCTGGGTACGAACAGTTCGACTTTGATATTCCAACGGGCACGCGCGGAGATTGCTATGACCGCGGCCAGGTGCGTGTCGAAGAGATGCGTCAGAGCCTGCGCATTATCGAGCAGTGCGTCGACAACATGCCGGAAGGTCCGTACAAATCGCTTGATGCGCTGGCCTGTCCGCCCCTGAAAGATCGCACCATGCACGATATCGAGACGCTGATCACGCACTTCCTGGGTGTAAGTTGGGGTCCGGTGGTTCCGCGCGGCGAGGCTCTGGGCGCAATTGAAGCCACAAAAGGGAATAACGGCTACTACTTGATCAGTGACGGCAGTACCACTTCCTATCGCACGCGCATCCGCACGCCATCGTTTGCGCACATGCAGATGCTCCCGCTGATGGCCCGTGGACGGATGATTCCTGACCTGCTCGCCATCCTGGGTGCGATGGATTTTGTGCTGGCTGACGTAGACCGCTAAGACGAGGACGCGCATGTTGACGGCTGAAGAAAGGCAGGAAATCGAGGCCGAGCTGGCCCACTACCCCACCAGAGAAGCGGTGTGCATTGACGCGATGAAGATCGTACAGCGCCACCGCGGATGGGTCTCGGACGAAAGTATTCGCGACATCGCTGAATTACTGGAGATGTCTGCGGCCGATCTTGATGGCGTCGCGACCTTCTATAACCTCATCTTTCGCAAGCCAGTGGGGCGGCACGTGATCATGGTCTGCAATTCCGTGAGTTGCTGGATCATGGGTTACGAACGAATCCGCGAGCACTTGACCGCGCGGCTGGGAATCGAGTTCGGGGAGACCTCGCCCGACGGCCGATTTACTCTGCTTCCCATTGTCTGTCTCGGAGCTTGCGATCACGCGCCGGCCATGCTGGTCGATAACGAACTCCATGTGGACCTCGATCCTGAGCGCATCGACAGGGTTCTGGAGGAATGCAAATGACCGTGGCTGCCGAGAAACCTCTTACGGCTGCGATTCGATCCGATGGCGAGGTACTCGGTCTGCGGGAATACGAGCAGACCGGAGGATACCAGGCACTGAAGAAGGCCTTGGGTGAGATGACGCCTCAGAGCGTTCAAGAGGAGGTGAAGAAATCGGGCCTGCGCGGACGTGGAGGCGCAGGTTTCCCAACCGGAATGAAGTGGAGTTTTGTCCCCATGGGCACGGACGCGCCGCGGCCAAGATATGTGATTGCCAACGCCGACGAGATGGAGCCCGGCACTTTCAAAGATCGTTATCTGATGGAAGGCAACCCACACCAACTGATTGAAGGATTGATCCTGGCCGGCTACGCCATCCAGGCGGATGTCGCATTCATCTTCATTCGGGGTGAATACAAGCTCGCACAGGAACGGTTGGCAAATGCGATTGCAGAGGCTTATGCGGCAGGCCACCTCGGCAAGAACATTCTTCGATCGGCCTTTTCGCTGGAAATGATTCTCCACGTGAGTGCGGGACGCTACATGTGCGGCGAGGAGACCGGTTTGCTCAATGCACTCGAAGGCAAGCGAGCTAACCCGCGTTCCAAGCCGCCATTCCCACCTGTAGCCGGTGTCTGGGGGAAGCCAACCATTATCAACAATGTCGAAACTCTGGTGAACGTGCCGCACATTATCGCAAAGGGGTTTGCCTGGTACCAGGGCTTGAGCCGCAGTAGAGATCCCGGTACGAAGATCTACGGGGCCAGCGGCAAGGTTAAGCGGCCCGGCCTTTGGGAACTACCCATGGGCACTCCGCTCGGCGAAATCCTGGAGGAGCACGCCGGCGGCATGCGCGATGGACTTAAGTTTCGTGGCGTGCTTCCCGGCGGAGCTTCGACGGACTTTTTGGTCCAAGAACATCTTGGTGTTCCCATGGACTTTCTCGAAGTGCAGAAAGCGGGAAGCCGCCTTGGCACCGGAACCATGATTGTCCTCGACGATCACACCTGCCCGGTGGGAATGGTCTCGAACCTGATCCAGTTCTTCGCACAGGAATCGTGCGGTTGGTGCACGCCATGCTGGAGCGGCCTGAACTGGGCGAAACAAATCCTCGCGGCAATGGAGGAGGGGCGCGGAAAATCTGGCGATCTCGAAAAACTCCAGTTTCAAACCAAGTTTCTCGCGCCAGGAAATACGTTCTGTGCACTTGCGCCGGGAGCTGCCGAACCGCTCCAGAGCGCGTTGAAATACTTCCGTGATGATTTTTTGCGACACATCCACGAGCAGCGTTGTCCCTGGAGAGCCTGATGGCCACGATCTACATCGACGGAAAACCCTACGAAGCAGATCCCCAGAAGAATCTCCTGCATGTCTGCCTTTCGCTTGGCCTCGATCTGCCCTACTTCTGCTGGCATCCCGCTTTGAACTCCGTGGGCGCCTGCCGCCAGTGTGCGATCAAGCAGTTCAAAGACGAAACGGATAAGCGGGGCAGGATCGTCATGGCGTGTATGACACCAGCCTCGCCTGATACGCGGATTTCTCTTTTCGATCCTGAGGCGGTGGCTTTCCGAGCGGGGATTACCGAAGGCATGATGCTGAGCCATCCGCACGATTGCCCAGTCTGCGACGAGGGTGGCGAGTGCCATTTGCAGGACATGACCGTGATGACTGGACATGATTACCGCCGGGCTGCAGGGTATAGGAAGCGCACCTTCCGGAATCAGGATCTCGGTCCGTTTCTCAATCACGAGATGAACCGGTGCATTCAGTGCTATCGCTGCGTGCGCTTTTATCGGCAGTACGCAGGAGGCGATGACCTGAACGCCTTTGGTATCAATAATACGGTTTATTTCGGCCGCAACGAAGATGGCGTTCTCGAGAGTGAATTTGCGGGCAATCTGGTGGAGGTATGCCCGACCGGCGTTTTCACCGATCGCACGCTCAAGCAGCACTATACGCGCAAGTGGGATCTGCGCATGGCGCCTTCCATCTGCAGCCATTGCAGTGTCGGCTGCAATGTGACCATTGGAGAACGATATGGGACTTTACGTCGGGTTGTGAACCGCTTCAATAGCGAGGTA
>JAJZNH010000082.1 GCA_021811745.1 Acidobacteriota bacterium | reverse complement strand
TTGCGACGGTGACATCGAAGTTATTGGCGACCTCGCGCCGCACCGCTTCGCTCAGAGACACCAGGGTCTCGCGCTCAACGCCGCCCCGTGTGTTGACCTCCTGCACGATCACCACCGCCTCACTGGCCGCGGCGGGATTCTTCGCGGCCTTCCTGTGCTTCCCGCCGCTAATTACCGCGCAGCGGACGAGCGCCGGCGCCGGGAAAGATCCTGTGCTCAAGGCCATGCTCACTGAACTCGATCGCAGTATGAGTCAACTGCAGTTGAAGGGCTTTCCCAAGCCGTTTTTCATCCAGTACCGCATCGAGGACGTAGACGACTTCTCCACCAAGGCAGAGTTTGGCGCCAGCGAGGGCCTGCAGCGCGCCCGCCAGCGCGTGGCACGTGTGACGGTGCTGGTTGGCGACTACAAAATCGATAGCTCCGGCGCGCGAGGAGGCGGCGCGCTGGAACTGACGGCGCTCGACGATGACCCCATCGCTCTGCGCTCCGCGTTATGGGCGGCGACGGACGAGGCTTACAAGAGCGCGCTCACAGCTTATGCACGGAAGCAGGCTGCGCTGAAGGATGTGCAAACGCTGCCGCAAACTGACGACTTCAGCCGCGAAAAACCCCTCATCTCGCTCGCCGATCCGCCTCGGCTCAAGCTCGACGAAGCCGCGTGGGCGAGCCGCGTGGCCTACGACAGCGGGATCTATCGAACCAACGCAGCAGTCAGGGCCGGCCGGCAAGGTGTGCAATACTCGGTGGCCGAGTTCCATGCCCGCGCTACGGCCACATGGCTTGTGAACAGCGAGGGAACCATCGTGCGCAAGGGTGCGGCTGAGTACCAGGAGATCCTCGGCGTTGGTACTCAGGCACCTGACGGAATGCGTCTCAACCGCTCCTACGCCACCACCGGCGCTTCGCCCGCCGACCTGGATGCGCCCGAGGTCTTTGAAAGACATGCCGTGGAGCTGATTTCCTCGCTTGCCGAATTGAGCCGGGCGCCTCTGGTCGAGGAGGAGTATCATGGCCCACTGCTGCTGAGCGCGGATGCCGCGGCCAGCACGTTCCGCATGCTGCTGGCCGGAGCGGTAGCGGCCACCCGTCCCAGGCTGGGCACGGAGGCCCGCACCAACGGCCCTTTTGCTTCGAGCTACAAGACGCATGTGCTCCCCGAGTTTCTCGACGTCGTCGACGATCCCGGCCTGAAGAGCTACGGCGGCAAAGGCCTTGTGGGCGCTTATGACCTGGACGAAGAAGGTGTCCCCGCGCAGGCGGTCACTCTGGTGGCAGGAGGGCTGCTCGAGAACTACCTCATCGGCCGTCAGCCGGTACGCGGCTTTCCGCAGTCGAATGGCCACGGCCGCGCCGGAATCATGGGGCCGCCGAGGCCTGCTATTGGCGTACTGAAGGTAAGCGCCCGCAATGGAACCCCGGACGCGGATCTGAACCGCAAGTTACTCGAATTGGCTCAAGAGCGCGGGTTGGAGAGCGTCTTTTACGTGCAAACACTGGGTGCGGGACTCATGCCGCGTCTGCTCTACCGCGTAAGCGCGGACGGCAAGCGGGAACTGGTGCGTGGCGCGGAACTGGACGATGTCGACCAAAGGGCGCTGCGCGCAAGCGTGGTCGCAGCGGGCAAGGATCTGTATGTAGCCAATTACTTCGGCGACATTCCTCAGACGGTGCTGGCGCCGGCGCTGCTTCTGGAAGATGCAACCATCCGCCGGGCCAATGAAAAGAATGACAAGCTTCCCTTTTATCCAGCGCCGGATTGAATCGTGCGCCATGGCCAAGGGCTGCGCTCATCAAGCCGCGAAATGAGTGGCTTCGAATTTGAGCGCGGTTTTACTCATGCCGCATGCGCGGCAAAATCAATGCCGGCGTCAGCTCCCGAAAGATGTTTGCGGGGCGCGGAGATCGGGATCGAAGCCCGCGTCGGGCCATGCCGTAATGAGCGGAGCCTGCGGGCGGCGGGCCGGAATCGCCTGTGTCAGTGAAGTGCGGTAAAGCGCGGCGCCCAGCGCGGCGCCGTCATCGCCGCCCGCGGGGCTGATATAAATTACGTCGAAGAAGCGCGACCGAATCAGTTTCTTCTTCACGGCCGCCTGAAGCGGAGCGCCACCGGCCAGCACCACCTTCCGCAGTCCGGTCTCCCTCGCAAAGTGCTCACAGCAGTGCAGAATGACGCGTTCGAAACACTCCTGCATGGCGGCGGCCACATCTTCGTGGATGAATTCTATCGGCTCGCCAGGCAAGCGGCGCCGAACCAGCTTCTGGTCCAGACTTACCCGCGCGGCCGCACAGATCTCGCGATCCCTGCGCGTGTTGGTCAGTCTAAGCAGAGGAATCCGTACGGAACCGTCATCGCGCAACTCCACGGCCTCCAGAAAGAAGCTGCGAAAACGCGAAGGATCGCCATAGGCCGCCATCTCCATCAGCTTGTACTCATCCGTGCTGAACTCGAAGCCCAGATGAAGCGCCACCAGCGAGTACAACATGCCGATTGAGTCTCTGGCGTACATGGAGCGAATCCTTTCCAGTTCGCCATCGTGAAAATCGAAGACGCTCAAGCCCTCAATTTCGCCCATTGCATCGCTGACCACCACCAGGCACTCGTCCCAGCCTGACGTAAACGCGGCGCAGGCCGCGTGCGCCCGGTGATGACTTACCGCAAAGACCTTTTCCTCAGGGAATCCCGGCAGATCGCGGCTGACCTGATCGAGCAGCGCGGACCGTGAAAGAACCCTCCTGTAAAGTTCTGTCGATACACTATCCTGCGCGTAGAGCACGCGATAGGGAGCAAAATCGAATCCGTGAGCAATTTCGTCGATTGCGTCAATGGTGATGCCGGCTTCAGACAGGCAGAAGCGAATCGCGTCGATGGGGAACTGGGCGGTTCGTGTTTGCACGCAGAAACGTGCCTGATCCGCGGCCACCACAAGATTGCCGTCGATGACCAGCGCAGCTGAGGCATCCACTCCCTGGGCGATGCGGTATTCGCGCTCCTCGAGACCAGGCCACGCGGCTTTCTTAAAATCGATGAAGTTTTCGAGTCCGCTGATGCCGATTACTTTCATCCTTGCCTCTTCCGAGGTTCGCGCTGAGTCCGACCCGCAAACCCGGTTTCCGTCCAGCCTGTCGTGCATGACCTCGGGAAGTGAATACCGTCATGGGCTTCGGGATGAAGTATTCTTGCAGCCTCGTTCGCATCCGCACACGAGCGCCATTACACTTCACTGTGCAGACTAGCATAGCGATTTCGCAACGCGAGTGGGCAGACAGAGGTCTGCACCAAATTGAATAACCCCTGCCAGAAGGATCTCTGGCGTCTTCACGCCATTGGTCCTTCGCCATGCCCCTGCGGTCGCCTGAGACGCCAGCGCTGGCTATGCCTATGACAGCTTAGAGATGGATTATTTCTGGGCGCCCCCTGTCTCGTCCGCCGCGCAGGATGAGACCATGGGAAGCCTTCGACCTCAAGGTACAAAAACGCGCAGTCAGAGACCTCTGGAGACAGCCTCGATTTCTCCGCTGCCGCTCACGCCCGGGGAGAGTATGCTTGATTTCCGAAGAGAAACTCAACCGCGCCGAGGACCGAACATGAATCGCATCCTTTTGGTAACTCTCTCTGCTCTCTTGCTCTGTCTGCCAGGACTGGCCGCGGTCGCCGCTCCCATTCCCATCATGATTCTGGATGGCGAGAGCGGCGGGCCCTACCACAACTGGAAGCTCACCACGCCCGTCCTTAAGCGCGAGCTGGAAGAGACCGGCCTCTTTACGGTCGCGGTCGTCACCGCTCCGCGCTCCGGCGGCGACTTCAGCAACTTCAAGCCGGAGTTCAGCCGCTACAAGGCCATTGTCATGAACTACGACGCTCCCGGCTGGCCCGCGAATCTGCGCTCGCAGTTTGAAGACTACGTTCGCAAGGGCGGCGGGCTGGTCATTGTGCACGCGGCTGACAATGCCTTTCCCAACTGGCCCGCCTATAACCTGATGATTGGCATCGGCGGCTGGAGACACCGCACCGAACAAGCCGGGCCTTATTGGTATTACAAAGATGGCAAGCTGATTTCCTATTCCTCGCCCGGCCCCACCGGCTCGCATGGAGCGCGGCTGCCGTTTCAGATTGTCACGCGCGATGCTGAGCAACCCATTATGAAGGGCTTGCCGCCGGTCTGGGTTCACGTCAACGACGAACTCTACGCCACGCTGCGCGGCCCCGGCAAAAACATGACCGTGCTCGCTACAGCGCATTCCGACCCGAAGAACAAGGGAACCGGGCGCGACGAGCCGATCATCATGGTTGTGAGCTACGGGAAGGGAAGAATCTTTCACACCACGCTGGGCCACGATGTCTTCGCGTTGAGCTGTGTGGGATTCATCACGATCTTTCAACGCGGCACCGAGTGGGCCGCCACCGGAAAAGTTAGGCAGAAGGTCCCGGCCAACTTTCCGACGGCCGACTCAGTCAGTTACCGCGTAGATATCGCCCAGATGGATCCGGCGTTCCTGAACGGCGCATCACCGGTCGTGGCGGGAAAATAGCCGGGGTTAACCCGCTCCCCGTTCGTTGCCCCCGTGCCTTTGTGACAAAAAAAAATGTAAATACAATAGACAACACGCCGGCCGCCCGTTAGCCTCATCGCATTGAATTGATGCATCCGACCAATTGGAGAGCGGCCACAATGAAGAAGCAACCCTCCAGGTTAGGGAAGAACGTGAGTGCCCGCGCTTCTCAGCCACGCGACGCTCACACCTGCTCCTGTTCAGGCAACGCCAAGGTGCGTGATTGCGGGTTGTGGGTACGAGCGCTGAGCTTGATCGTATGCGTGGCAATGCTGAGTTCGGCTTTTGTGGCGAGGGCTGCGGAACTGCCCAAGTTGCGGATTCGCACATCTGGAGTGAACGCCGGCCATCTCATCGAGGATGCGAACGGCAAACCCTTCTTCATGGTCGGTATCTGCCCCCAGAATCTCATCCAGACGGTCCGCACGGCCGATATGAATGCGTATTTCAAAGCCCGCCACGAGCAGGGGTTCAATATTGCCTGGGTGGTCATCTCCGGTTGGGACCACTTTGGCAAGCCTCCAATGCTTCCAAATAGCCATTATGATCTGGAGGACGACGTCCACGACGCCGCCGGAAACGCGATTAAGCTCGACCCGAAGAATATCAACTTTGCTCCGCCGAATTTGAATATGGCCTACGTCCACTCTGTGGATCAGATGGTGATTGCCGCCGGCAATAACGGCATCTATCTGTTTCTGGACCCCATGAATGAACCCGGCATGAATTGGCCCCTGCACACGAAGGCGGATTGTGTGGCCTGGGGCAGGTTCTGGGGCGACCGCTACGCGAAGTATCCCTATGTCAATATTCTGATGGGGACAGACGATGTGCCCCAACCCTACAGCAACTGGATTGTCTCTGGACTCGAGCACTCGTTGTCGGGCCGTCTCTTCTGTATCGATCAGGCTATCTACGATCCCAAGGGGGTGCATGACAACATTCCCAACCCGTGGTGGCAGTTCAAAGACCGGCACGCCACCTGGATTAACCTTTGGGGATGGTATGTCTGGGAGGCGCCGAACTCCATGGCGCAGACGGGCACATATCAGTATGCAACCTGGCTCATGGATTCGCAGGCGGCTCATTGGGGAGTCCCGGCCGCCCCGACCTTCATTGTGGAATCGGAATACACCTCCTACCCAACCGATAACGGGGAAGGGACCGGCCACGCGGATTCGATTGTCATGAAGCAAGGCGACCATGTTGTGCGCCGGCAAATGTGGTCGGTGCCCTTGGGTGGAGGAAGCGGTTTTGGAATCATCGGCAATATCAATGACGCTCTCAAGGATCCGATGACCACCTTGAACGATCCGACTCTCAAGTATGTGGCCTACTGCAAATCGTTCTTTACTTCTCACCACTGGGAGCGGTTGGAGCCGGATTATGGACATACCTTCCTGACGTCTCAGACAACCGGTCCCGCCATGCATGATCCCACCTATGTGTCCGCGGCGATAACTGGGGATGGAACTCTGGGAGTGGTCTACTACCCAGGCCTGAGCGGCAGCAACTTTAAGCTGACGTTGAATATGTCGAAAATGGGCGGCGGCCATGGCGCCTCGAACGCCTACTGGTTTGATCCCACCGATGCAACGCGACACAACATTTCAAGCGCACCGTTCGCGAATACCGGGTTCCACACGTTTACGACTCCCGGCAACAACCACGCGGGAAGCGCCGATTGGGTGCTGGTGGTTGAGTCGTCAACTCACTCGTAGATCGATTTCAGGATGACATCGGAGGTGGCACGAGTCTCCCCGATGTGATTTTCAATGACCTCAAATCCCAATTCGCCG